>JAHBUY010000007.1:300000-406087 GCA_019637795.1 bacterium
GTACAGAGCCGGCGGCACGGCGCCGATCACCGCCTCGGCTTCGTTGTCCATCGCCGCGGCGCCCTCGTCGATGGCGCGCCGGAAGGCGACCTCCAGCGGCCCGCCGTCGCGCTGCGTGAGGTGCACGGCAAAGGTTCCCAGCTCGGCGCTGCGATAGGCGCGCGTCACCTGCCCGCCGCGCGCCAGCTCGCCGGCGCTGGCGCGCCACAGGTCGTCGAGCAGATGGCGGATGCCGTCGGCGGACATCACCGGCATGGTCAGCGACAGCTCGCTCGCGCCGGCGAACATGCGCGGGCGCTGCTTGGCGACCAGGCGCAGCTCGTCGCCGCCCTGCTGGACCAGGATGCCGAGCAGACTGTCGAGGGCGCGCATCGTCTCGCGACCTTGCCTGCCGGCGCCCTCGTGGGCAAGGAATCGCGCCCTGCGCGGCGCCTCGACGGGTTCGGCGCCAGTGGTGCCTGCGCGTCCGCATGTGGTCGCGATTTCCGCTGGGCCGGCCGCCGCCGCGCTGCTAGTCTCGCCGCGTGCGCTCCCGGCTCGCCACCGTCGTCACCGCCCTCGCCCTCGCCGGCCGGCTCGCCGGGCCGGCGCTCGCCGACGACCTCGGCGGCGTCAACGCCGCGACCGCCGACGCGGTACAGGCGCTGCAGCAACGCATCGTCTCCGATCCCGAGATGGCGGCGTCGATCCGCGACCTGCGCGACGATCCCCAGGTGCAGGCGCTGCTCGCCGATCCCGCCATCACCGCCGCCCTCGCCCGCGGCGACATGGCGGCGCTGCTGAGCGACCCCAAGATCCGCGCCCTGGCCGACGACCCCGCGGTGCAGCGGATCACCCGCCAGGTCGCGCGCTGAGCCGCCGCCCTCGCGTCCGCCTGGTCCGCCCGCCGTGTCAGCCCGTGCAGCGGCGGCGGATCTCCTGCAGCAGCTCGCCGATCTCACCCGTCTTCTCGACGTAGGCGACGCCGAGCGACTCGGCGACCGCCTTCAGATCGGGCGCCGCCGAGTAGCAGACCACCGGGATCGCGCGCACCGCCTCGTCGTCGTCCGCGAGCTGGGCGCGGCGGAACATCTGCCCATCCATCTCGGGCATCGTCAGGTCGAGCACCACGACGCGCGGCCGGGCGGCGCGCAGCTTCGCCAGCCCCTCCCGCCCGTCCGCCGCCGTTTCGACGTTGAACCCGGCCGTCGACAGCATGAAGCCCAGCACCTCGCGCACGTCATTGTCGTCGTCGACGATCAGCACCGGCCGGCCCCTGCGCTGCATGCGATCAGCATGGCAGAGCCGGTCCGGGTGGCAAACACCCACCACCCGAATTGCCAGCGTCGGAGCCCGAACCGATCGCGTTGCCAGGAATCGGAGAAGCGACCGCCCGCGCAGACGCCGGACGCCACGCCGCCGCGCTGGCGCCACAGCAGCCCGAGCAGCCGAAAAACAATGCCGGGGGCGGGAATCGAACCCGCACAGCGGTTACGCGCCAAGGGATTTCAAGCCGGCGGTCGAACTCACGGAGCCCTTGAAAGACAAAGCCTTTCAAGGGCATTCGTGTTTCTGAACTTAGGTGGAATTGGGTGACAGTGCGGTTATAGCCTTGGAGGAGTAGTGATGGGTGCGATCGACGAGGGGATTTCTGCGATCCGGGCGACGATCGCTGCGGTCAAGAAGGTGTCAAGAAGGTTCGCAAACTCACGAGGCGTTGATCGAGCAGTCGTTGAGCTGCAGAGCGCCATCAACGATGCGCGCGAGATGGCTGAGGATTTGCGATCCGAGACAATCGCTCTCTTGGCGCGGATCCGGGAGCTTGAAGAGCGCGCCGACTTTCGGGCCCGGATGGTTCATGATGATCGGGGGATTCTGCTGAAGGATCCGCCGCAAGGCTATGCGGAGGGGCCGTACTGTTCGGCCTGCTGGGAAGTGCGGAGGAACCTCGTTCTCCTCACCGACCTCGGAAGCCGCAACTATGCGGGGCCATGGGCTTGTCCCGAGTGCCACCAGGACGTGGCGAAGCCCCGTTGACAAACTGGTTATGGCCTGACGGCGAGTGCCACGCTGCATCTACTGCCGGGCTGCTACAACCGGTTACGAACGGTCGGTCGAACATCCGTTTCCCGAAGCGCTCGGCTGGCCGCATCCGTTGCGCCGTGGAGATGCCTGCGACGGCTGTGACCGAGGTGTCGGGAAGCGATCGCTGGTTCTACTTCCAACCTCAAGGCGACCGGCTGCGACCCTGATCAGTTCCAGGGTCCGCCGCATCCGCGGCAAGGCAGCCCAAGTAGCCGAAAAGTAAGTGCCGGGGGAGAGGATCGAACTCTCACGGCGGTTGCCCGCCAAGGGATTTTAAGTCCCTTGTGTCTGCCAGTTTCACCACCCCGGCGTGCAAGGAAATCAGCTACTTGGCGCGCCCCGCGCGAGCCGTTTTCGGCTCAGAATGGCCAATTGTGCCCAGATTGTGCCCGCCGCTCAACCGCGCCGCTTCGTCTTGCTGGTAGCGGTCGAGCCGTTCGGTGGCCTCGATCAGGTCCGCCTCGGCGGTGATGTTGTACCGCGTGAAAATCGACTCCGTCTTGTGCCCGGTGAACGCGCGCGCGACCGTCTGATGCACGCCAGCGCGGATCAGGTTGCGCGCCGCCGAACGGCGGAAGTCGTGCGGCGTGCGGTGCGCCTTGATGCGGCCCGTCGCATCCTTCGTCGCCAGGCCGGCCTTGAGACAGGCGCGCCGCCAGGCGTCGTAGTAGTCGACCAGCGGCTTGCCGTTGCGGTGAAAGACGTGCTGACACAGCGCGCCGCGGTCGCGGTTGACGGCATCGGTATAGGCGCGCTGCGCCTCGAGGAGCGCGCCCACCTCGGCGGTGAAGCGGATGACTCGGCCCTCATCGTTCTTCGTGGTGCCGGCATCCAGGCGGATCGTCTGCGCCTCGAAGTCGACGTGTCGCCACTGGAGCGCCTTCACCTCGCCGCTGCGCCAGCCGGTGAGGTACAGAAAGCGGAAGAACGCGACCAGCGGAGCCTGCAGGTGCGCGCACACCGCCTCGAGCTGTGGGCGGGTGAAGAACCCGCTACGGACGTTGCGTTCCGGCAGCTTCTCGATCGCGGGCGCCTGGTCGACCAGCCGTGCCTTGCGCCCCAGCTTGAACGCACGAGAGAGAATCGCCAGCTCGCGGTTGATGGTCGCCGGCTTCGCCGGCCGCTTCGCCTGCTGGCGGCGAATGATGTACTCGCCCACGGTCTCCGACGTGACGAACGCGGCGAACCGGTGCCCGAAGAACGGCAGCAAGTGCTTCCGCAGGCGTTCGCGCGTCTTGCCGACGCTCTTGCGCTGCTTCACCTCGTAGTCGGTGAGCACCAGGTCAAAGAGCCGGCTGACCTTGCAGCGGTTGAGCTGCAGGTTGATTGTGCGGCCCTCTTCGACGGCGGCATTACGCTTGAGCAGCAGCTTTTCCGCCGCCAGCCGCTCGGCGCTGCCGGTGCTCTCGCGCAGGACGCGGCCGTGCTGGCGGTACTTCACCCACCAGACACCGCCACGCTGGTAGATTGATCCCGTGAGCCCGTCGACCTTCATTATCCCCTCCCCTTCCGCCGCGCCGGCTTTGGCACGGCCGTCGGCGGCGGCGTGCAGGTCCAGCCGCGCAACCGCAGCGCGTCCGCCAGCTCCTCGGAAGTGGCCACGGTCACGCCGTGCTTCATCGACGTCCGCACGAGGTCGATGACCATGCTCGCCAGATCGTCCTTGATGTTGTCGGTTGGCGTCGCCATCACGCACCCGCCTTTCCGGCGACCCGCTGCCGCCACGCGATGTACTCCTCGATGTCCTCTTCCCGCGTGTTGCGCGTCATGCCCTCGGCGAGGATCGACGCGATGAACAAGGCCGGCACGCCCAAGCGCTTGCCCAGCTCGCGCTCGTCCTCGGTCTGGAGCTCGAGCCCGTTACACAGGTACTCGGGCAACGGCTCGTCGAGCGCCCGAATGGTGTCCGCAATCGCGTGAATGCGGATGCCCTCCGGTGTGTCGGTCGGGATCGCCGGCAGCTCCGGTGCTGCGCCCGCTGTCGTCGGTGTGCGTCTCCTCGCCATCTCTCCTCCGTTGGCCCGTGGCCGGTTGTGTGTATGGCGAGTGTATACACCGCTTGCCAACAGCCGTGCAACCGGAATAGGATGACCACACAGGCGGCGGACAGTCGCCAGTGAGGAGGCAGTATGGTACGCAGCGCCGCAGTTCGGGTGGGGAGGTTCGAGGAGATGGCAGAAGGAACGCGTCGAGGTGTGCCGGTATCGGTCCGCATCCCGCCGGAGCTGGCCCGCCGCCTGGATCGTCTCGTGCCGAAGCTGGCGAAGAACCAGTCACTAACGACGCTTGGCATCATCACGAAGTCGTCTGTCGTAAAGTTGGCGCTGCTGCGCGGCGTCGAGGCGCTGGAAGCGGAGTACAGCAAGTAGCTTACAGAATGGGGCTTATGCTCGCCTTCCTGTTCGTCGTCGCACTCCAGGCCGGCTGGCGCTTCGCACATGGATACAGAGATCGACTTACGCTTCGTCGGCTCCTACTCGATACGACTGCGTACTTCGTTGGCTTCTATAGCGGGGCCGCGACCATCTACATGTGGGAATACTTCGACTTCCACGGTGTGTGGCAATACTTGCACTCCTCGGGTCACTGACCGCATACACCGTCACCGCCCCCAGCGCCGCCCCGCACAGCGCACACGGCTGCTCCAGGTCGCCAGCCAGCGGCACGCCCGGCCGGCTATAGCGATAGCGGCAGCGCGAGCACGCCACGGTGAACCAGCGCCGGTCCGGCTCGCGTAACGGTGTGACGTGTGGCGTAACGGGTAACATCGTCACAGCTCCCGCACGTCCGGCACCCGCTGCCGATCGCGCCAGACGTGGATCAGTCGCCGGCAATTCGGCGGCACGCGGAACGCGGCCAGCGCCTCTCGCTCAGCCGGCGGCGGCGGCCGGTTGGTCTTGCACTGAACGAGAACCACGTCCGTCGACCCAATCCCGATAAGGTCCCACGCGCCCAGCGAGCCCGCGGCGCGCGTGACGGCGTAGCCGGCCGCCTCCAGCAGCACGCGGCTGCGGTGCTCGTTGCGCGTTCCCTTCGCTTTCGCGTTCTGAATCGCCATCTCAGAAGCCCGTCAGCCGCGCCACGCCGCGGAAACCCTCCCGGCGCCCGCCCGCCAGGTACGCGGCCATCGCGACCGCATTGGCGCGGTCATCGTGCGCGCCCGGCCGATGGTCGACACGGTCCTTGCCGCCGAACCCGCGTTTGCGCTCCAGGCCGCGCAGCTCGCGCAGCAACACCGGCTCCTGCGGCACCGTGATCGTGCCGGAGAGCACGCGCGGCAGAAACTCCAGGTACAGCGCCGAGCGGTCCAACTCGCTCGGGATCAGCGCCGCGCCGGCCCGCTCCGCGGCCCGCTGCGGGAACTGCGCGCCGTAGCGGTCCGCTGTGATGCGGTGGCACCCGTAGCGGCGGGCGAAGTCGACCAGCTCGGCCATGACCGTCTCGGGATTGTGGGGCGCGGGCCAGGCGCGCACCGCCGCCACCACGACCCGATCGCCGTCGCGGTACGCCACCGCCGCCGCGGTCGCATCGCGCTGTCCGCCCGACACGTCCGCGCCGCAGACGTACGTCACGCCGTCTCGCGGCGGCTGCTCGCGCCAGTCGGCCACGCAGGCGTCGAGCGCCTCGGGATCGAGCAGCGTCGCCAGCCCGGCCCGGAACTCGCCCAGCACCTCCGAGCGGTAGGCGTCGGGATCGTCGTCCCGCATCCGCTCGAGGTAGTCGGCTGGCAAGCCGTCGTGCATCGTCGTCGCCGACGCCTGCCAGACCAGTGTCGCCGAGTCCTCGCGGCCGAAGTGCCGGCGATGCAGCTCCCACAGCGCGCCCGCCTGCCCATACGGCGACGACAGCACCAGCAGCCGCCCGCCCGTGGTCGCCAGCGCCGGCGTCAGCGCCCGCAGCATCTCGACGTCCACGGGGTTGCCGTCGCTGGCCCTGTAGAACGCCAGCTCATCGGCAACGGCAACCAGCGCCCGGATGCCGCGCACCGCCGCCGGCCGGCAGGGATAGACGCCGATCGTCACGCCGTTGGCCAGCGTGAGCGCGTCCGCGGTGCGGCCAGTCACCATCCGCGCCAGCATCGGCACGCGCTCGAACGCCTGGCAGATGTAGCGGAACGCCGCGCGCATCGAGCCGCGCATGTCCTGCGCGACCAGCACCGCGTAGGTGCCGTCCGCGCTGCCGTCCGCCGGCGCGGTGGCGGCGGTGTAGATCACGACGTCGCCGGCCGTCTGTGTCTTGCCGGATTGGCGGCCGGTGATGACCGCACCCGCCGGATAGCCGCCGGCCCGCGGCTGCTCGCGGCCCGTGCAGGCGCGGAAGAGCGCCAGCCCGTTGTCGTCGAGCGGCAGGCCGTAGAGTGCCCGCAACCATGCATCCCACGCGCGCTGCGTCGCTGGGCGCCGCATGTGCGGCAGGCGCCCAAGTAGCTGCGGGTCGTGGCGGAAGTCGATGATGTCCACCGGGACGCGGCCCCGTCACATGCCGCGCGCCGGCATGAACCCATGGCGCGGCCGCCCGGTGCCGGCCGCACCGGCGAGGATGTCGCGCGCCTGGTCCTTGCTCAGCTCGCCCGCCTCGACGCGGCGGGCGACGTCCGCGCACAGGTCCTCGGCCACGCCGTCGTCGGCGGTGCCGGCGAGAATGGCGTCGAGCGTCTGGCGGGCCGCGCGCTCCACGCGCAGCAACTCGTCGTGCTCGACGCGCCAGCGCGTCAGGTCCCCAGCATCGGCGGCGGACGCCGAGCGGATGCGGTCCGCCAGCGCCGTACGGCGCGCCGCCGCCCGCCTGAGCGGCTCAGCGGCCGAGTCCGCAGCCGCGGCGTGTGCCCGATCGCGGAGCTGCCGCGCCTGGTCGGGCGCGGCGGCGGCGAGCGCATCCATCAGGCGGCGGTGCCGGTCACGCAAGGTGGTGATGATGTCGGTCATGATGAATCTCCAGCTCCTCCTGTCGGTGGTGTGAACCGGGCACCGCCGGACGCGCGCCGGGAGGAGTCGGACGCGACGCCGGCGGGCCGGCCTGCCGGGGGTCGGCAAGGGTCAGTGCATCGCCTCCCGAGCATCGAGGCGCGACATCACGCAGTTCGATTATCTTGGTGGTCGGTCAAGGCGTCGCCCACGGCCGCCAGCCGTCGACGCAAGTGCCACCGCTCGGCGTCCACGGCGTCGAGGTCCCAGAGCGGCCAGGCGAGGCGCTCGGCGTGCGTCATCGGCGGTCCTCGCCGTAGGCGTGCCGCCCGCAGGCGCAGCGCCAGTCCGCCAGCAGCCGGCCCAGCTGCCGCTCACTGGCGGCGCGCAGCACCTCGCGCGTGTGGCCCGGGCCGAGCTGGCCGCAGGAGGCGCCGGCGATCGGCAGCGCCACGCCACACTCCGGGCGCCACACGCGCAGCGGCGGGCCATCGTACGGGCTAGCAGGGCGCGGATGCGATGGGTCAGTCATCGAGGTCTCCCTCGAGCAGCCCGGCGGCGATCAGCTGGTCGCGCAGGCTGCCGTGCTGCGTCGCCACCGGCTGGCGATCGCGCTGCTGCTGCTCGCGGCGGCGGCGCACCTCGGCACTGATCGCGCTGCCGAGCGCCTGCGCGGCCCGGCGCTCGCGGTCGGATGCCCAGCGGCGGCCGGCGCGGCTCATCGGTCGGCCCTCGGGTGCGCGAAATCGGCCGGGCAAGGGGTAGACCCCACCCCGGCCGAAATCTGTGGACAAGACGTAGGAACGGCGGGCATTTTTCGGCGGCGCGTGGCGCGGCTGGTGCGCGTGTACGCCAACTCGCGGGCATACCAGTCGAGCACGCACCGGAACGGGATCACCACCGCGCCGTGGCGGTCGTGGCGATCGAGCACGCGGGCGAAGAACTCGCCGGGCTGGTCGATCCGGCCGCGGAACTGCCGCGTCAGGAAATCGAGCGACCAGCCGTAGCGCCGGGCGGCGCGGGCGAAGTCGCGGCACGTCACCGCCGCGGGCACCGGCAGGCGCGGGCGAGCATGGCAGGCACGGGCCGGTAGGCCGGTGTGGCAGAGGCACTCGAGGATGGCGTCGATCATGCGGGATCGTCTCCTGTGGTGTCGGCGGACACCTCGGCGTCGACCACGGCCGTCTCGCCGGGGCGGCCGGGCGCCGCGCACTGCTGCCGGTGCATGATGTACTCGCTGTGCGCGAATCGGCCGTCACACGTCGGGCACTGCGCGATGGCCTGCTCGATGCGGTCGGGACGCAGGCCGAGCGCCTGCAGCATCCGCGAGAGCGACTGGGCGTGCGTCACGTACCCGCGGCGCAGGATGGGCAGCAGCTCGCCCGCGTCGTCGACCAGGCGGTCGGCCTGCCCAAACACATGCCCCTCGATGGTCGAGCAGATGAGCGCAGCCGCCGCGCAGCGGTCGATGAGGAGTCTCTCGCGCGCCGTCAGCCGATCGTACCCGCCGGCATCGGCGGCGAGGTCCTGGCGCAGGTCGGCGAGCGCCCGAGCAATCCAGGTCCGCTGGTCGAGACTGCCGGCGGCGAGGTGGCGGGCGAGCGAGCGGGCACCGCTCTTGAGCGGCGTGCCGGCGCGGCGGGGCCCATGCCGACGACGATCAGTCACGGGATGCCTCCCGCCACTGGTCGACGAGGCGATGCAGGTCCTGCACGTCCAGTAAGCAGCGGCGGACGTGGGCGCCGGCAGCGCCGCGCCGGTGCTGGCGCAGCGTCACCGGCCGCGGCACCCGCACGGGCACCAGGGCACCAGACTCAACGAACTGTCGGACAAGGTCGACGCAGACGCCGAGTATCACCGCCCCATCGGCGATGGAGACCAGACGCGGCTGCAGCAAGCGAACCGCGGTGCAGTCTGAGTCCCGTGTGGGCGCGCGTCGGCCATGCGGCACAACGGCCGGCGAGCCCTGTGCCCGCGCTGTGCCCGCAGAATGGTCCCGAATGACGGTCACGCGGGCACCTCCGAGGCGATGCGCGAAGCATCGGCGGCCCCAGGGTCGCCGGTCGCGGGCCCCCCAGGGTCGCCGGTCGCGGGCCGCTCATCCGCCACCCGATCCCGCACCGCGAGCAGCTCACCCACCGTCACCCGTCCACACCACCGCCGCCAGCCCGTCTCGCCCTCGATGGTCTCACCGGCCACCTCGAGCGCCGGCCAGCCGCGGCGCGCGAGCCAGAAGAGCGCGGAGGAGAGGTCGGACCAGCGCGGGCGGTCGGTAGGATCGAGCGGACGCGGCGCCAGGAACGCGACTCGCGCCGGCGGCCGGCGCACCTCAGAATCGACGAAACCAGCCTGTGGATAACTTTCACGCTGATCCGCAGCTGCGGATCGCTCTGATCCGCGCCGTGATCCGCAATCGTGATCCGCAGGACCACGAGAAAACGTAGCATCGACAAGGGCCAGCAGCTCGGCTGATCCGCGCGTGATCCGCTGATCCGATCCGGCGGAGCCTCCGTGATCCGCTGATCCACCCTCTATAGGGTGGATCACGGATCGCTGGATCACGGATCGCTCAGTCATCGGTGTCCCCGTGGAGTAGTCCGGCAGCCTCGGCGAGGCGTCGATGGCGGGCGACGGTGGCGACGCCGACACCCAGCTCGGCGGCGATCTGGCGGTGGGTCATGCCGTCGCGCACCATGGTCGCCACGCGCTCAGTCAGGCAGTCATCGAGTGAGCGGGAGGCCCACACGAGCCCGCCGCGGCCGTCGTCGGAGAGCGACACCTCGATGGTGCGTGCGTCGTCGCCGTGCACGCCGCGCCCCTTCTCGAGCGCCAGCTCGACCCGTGCGCCCTGCTCGGCGCGGTAGTCGCGCGGGCGGCGGAGCGCGAGCACGGTGTCCAGGACGTCCTCGCGCCGTGACGTACCGCGCTGCTGGCCACCCTTGCCGGCGTGGTGCACGAGCAGGACAGTGCGGCCGGCGCGGCGCTGGGCGAGCGCCCAGCGCTGCAGCGGCAGCCACTCGTCGGCCTCGCTCTCGGCGGCGCTGGTCAGCGTCGAGATGCTATCCGCGACGATGACGTCGACGCCGTCGAGGTGCGGCGCGATGGCGCGCTGGCCCTCGGGGCGGGCGAGGTCGGGCAGCGGGCCCGGCTGCAGGTCCGGCGTGATGATCCGCAGCATGTCCGGGTCGGGCGCGATCCGCGCGCCGCGGATGAGCTGGCGCAGGCGGTCGCGCATCGTGACGGCCGGCATCTCGCCATCGATGTAGAGTACGCGGCGCGGCTGCGGCGCGGACCAGCGCAGGAGTGCGCTGCCTGTCGCGATCGCGAGCGCGACCGATAGCGTCAGGTAGGTCTTGCCGGCCCCGCGGGGGCCGTAGAGCATGGCGAGGCCCTGCGTCGGCAGGACCGGCGCCAGGACCATCTCGCGCGGCGCGAGGTCGAGCGTCAGCAGCTCGGCGACCGTGATGACGCGCAGCCCCGGCGTCGCGGCATCCTCGGACTCGCGCAGGCCGAGCCACTCCCGCAGCCGCGCCACCACCGCCTCGCCATCGGCGAGCAGCTCGGCGAGCCGCGGCCCGCCCGTCGCGCGGTCGCCCGCGGCGATGGCGTCCGCCGTGTCGCGGACGGCGCGCACGCGGTCAGCCACCTCGGCGTCGCCAGCGACGCGGGCGAGCACCGCCATGAGCCGCTCGGCGTCCTCGGCCGCCATGCCGCCGCGCAGCAGCAGCCCCGCGAGCGCCATGGCGGCGTCGTGGCGGGCACCGGCGGGCCAGCGGCGGGCGAGCATCGCGACGGCGGCGCACTGCCGCACGGCGCCCTGGAGGTCAGCCACGGCGACGTGCGCCGGCTCGCCGTCGCTGTGCCACGTGATCGCCTCGCCGGACGGGTGCGTCGACGGCGGCACGACGGTCTGACCGCCGGTCGACCGCAGCTCGATCAGCGTAACCGGACGGCCCTGCGCGTCGTGGGCGGTGGGGTCGCGTAGCCGCTCGGTCTGCGCCGGCGGCGCGTCGAGGCGGTACCAGGCGTGGGACTGGGGCGATGACGCGCGGCCATGCCGCAGGTCGGTCGCGGGGCCGAGCAGCGGCCATGCGGCCCGCGTATACGGGTCGTCTAGATCGACGTCGACGAGCCCGCCAGACGGCGCGCCGCAGAGGATGCCGATGCCGCCGGCGTCCCGCATCTCGCGGTCGAGGTCGTCGCCGCGCAGCCGCTGCCGCTGCCAGCCGCGCAGGGTCGGCGCCTTGCTGCGCTGCGGCAGCGGCACGACCGACCAGCCGCGAGCGACGTACTCGCGAGCCGCGACGAGGATGGCGCTCGGCGCCTCGGCGCGGGCGGTGGCAGCAGTCACGCGACCGCTCCCTGCCGGGCGGCCAGCCAGGCGCGCACGTCAGCCAGCCGGTAGCGCACACATCGCGCCGTCAGGTGCACGGCCGGCGGTGCGATGCCGCGTCGCTGCCACGCGTCGAGGGTGCGCGGCGCGATGCCGAGTGTCAGGCACAGCTCGGCGCGCGAGATGAGACGGTCAGCGTCGGGGTCGGTATGCGTCACGGTGCGTGCACGGTAGCGCGCACGCCGGCAGCGTCACGGGACCTATATCCGTGGCGCTAGGTCCCGCTGCTCCGACCGTCGCCGCTCGGTGGGACGCGCACGTACATGGCGCCCTTCTGCGCCATCGCGCGCAGGATGCTGCGCACCGCGGCGTAGCTGCGTCCGGTCGCCGCCGCCACCGCTGAGCAGGCCGCGTACAGCTCGCGGCCCGTCAGCGCGTCCGTGTCGACATCGCGGCGGTGTGCCATCGTCTGGCATTCCGTCTCGTATGGCGTGACGACGGCCTGCATGTGCTGCTCGTCGCCGTCGGTCCATCGCGGCCCGCGGGACCTACGGACTGCCGGCACGTCCTTCTTGCGGTTGCGATCCTTGGCGCGTCTCGTCTCCGTCTCGCGCTGCCAGGCGGCCCGGACCGCCGCCACGCGCTGGTCAGCGTCGGCGCGCTCGCTCTCCCTCACCGCCTGCTCCACCTGCTCCACCTGCTTGCGGAGCGCGACGTTCTCGGCCCGCAGGCGGGCCAGCTCGCTGCGCGGCGCACGCTTGGCGTGGGGTGCGGCCGAGCGCCGCACCTGCGCCTCGATTACCTCGCCGGGTACCAGCTCGATCCGCCGCCCCGCCATGTCCCACTCCCGCCGTGGTCCCGATCTGCTGTTGCACCGCCGCCGGCGAGGCGCTCGGGATGCGCCGTTCGGTCGGCCGGACCTAGCCGGCGGCGGTATGCTCGCGGCCTAGACTACCATTCGCTTCGCTGAGACCGGAGAGAGCGCGCCTGTGCCCGTTTCTGTGCCCGCCGCTGGCCACCCGGTAGCCGATTTCCAGCCACCGGGCAGCCAGCCCACTGAGACTAAGTGCGCGAAAACGCTTGCGGCACAAGGGCTAGATGGCATGGGCTGTGCCTTTTAAGTCCCTTGTGTCTGCCAGTTTCACCACCCCGGCGGAGGGGGAGCTGCGGCGAGGCTCACGAGGCGTGGCGTAAGGGTTCGCCGGCGGGCGGCGAGGCGACGACGGGGGTGCCGGGCTTGGTGAAGCGCATGGTGCCGTCGTCGATGGCGCCGTAGCGGAAGAGCAGGATGTCGCGGGCGTAGTTCTGGTGCAGCTTCCACGGCAGCTTGCTGCCCTGTTTGGGGAACTTGTGCAGGGAGCGCTGGAAGTAGCCGGAGCTGAAGTCGATCCACTGCTCCGGGGCGACGTCGGGGTCGGTCAGCGTCGGCGTGGCGATGGCGGTGCCGGTGGCGCGCATGTGGTTGAGGAGGCGGCAGACGTACTCGCAGGTGAGATCGGCCTTCAGCGTCCACGAGGCGTTGGTGTAGCCGAACGAGCTGGCGAGGTTCGGGACGCCGGAATACATCATGCCCTTGTAGCCGTACGTCTGCGGGAACTCGACGCGCCGGCCGTCGACGGTCGCCTCGAGGTCGCTCAGGAACTGCAGGTTGAGGCCGGTGGCGGTGACGATGACGTCGGCCTCGAGCTCCCGTCCCGACTGCAGCCGGATGCCGCGCGCGGTGAAGCGCTCGATGTGGTCGGTGACGACGCTGGCGCGGCCGTCCTTGATGGCGGCGAAGAGGTCGGCGTCGGGCACCAGGCAGAGACGCTGGTCCCAGGGATTGTAGCGGGGCGTGAAGTGGGTCGCGATGTCGTAGTCCGCTCCGAGCTGCTCGCGCACCTGCTCGAGCAGCTTGCGCTTCACCAGCCGCGGCCGCGAGCGGGCGAAGTTGAAGAACCAGAGCTGCAGCAGGACGTTGCGCCAGCGCACGATGGCGTAGGCGAGCGCCGGCGGCAGCCAGCGGCGCAGCCAGTTGGCGAACCCGTCCTCGGCTGGGCGCGACACGACGTAGGTCGGCGAGCGCTGCAGCATCACCACGTGGCCGGCGGTCTTCGCCATGGCGGGCACCAGCGTCACCGCGGTGGCGCCGCTGCCGATCACGATCACCCGCTTGCCGGCGTAGTCGAGGTCCGCCGGCCAGTGCTGCGGGTGCACGATGCGGCCGGCGAAGTCCTCCCTGCCGGCGAAGTCGGGCGTATAGCCCTGCGCGTAGTCGTAGTAGCCGCTGCACATGAAGAGGAAGTTGCAGGTGACGCGAACGGTGCGTCCGTTGTGCGTGGCCTCGACCGTCCAGCGCGCCGTGGTCGAATCCCAGTCGGCGCGGTCGACGTGATGGCCGAAGCGGATGTGCGGCATGACGCCGTGTTCGACGGCGGTCTCGCGCAGGTAGTTGAGGATGGACGGGCCGTCGGCGATCGCCTTGGCCTCGGTCCACGGCTTGAAGCTGTAGCCGAGGGTGTACATGTCGCTGTCGGAGCGGATGCCGGGATAGCGGAAGAGATCCCAGGTTCCGCCGATGTCGGCGCGCCCTTCGAGGATCACGAAGGTGCGATCCGGGCACTGGGCTCTGAGATGACAGCCGGCGCCGATGCCGGAGATGCCGGCGCCGACGACCACCACGTCGAAGTGTTCGGTCATTGTCCTGGTTCGCCTCCGTGCCCGCGCCGGATACGGCGCAGGGCCGATAGTCGAGCAGCGCCCGGCGCGGATCAAGAGGGTCGGTCCGAACGGACGAGGCGCAGTGCCGAACGGGCGGCCGGACGGGAGGGCCGCCGGATCGCCCGACCTGGGCCCGGCCGCCGCCCAACCTCGATACGACAAGACACCTTCACCACGGAGGCACGGAGACACGGAGTAATCTGGGCAAGAGGAGGTTCGGGGGCGAGATCCCCAACGGCATCAGCAATGGCCATAGGGATCGCACCCACCCGCCATTCCGACGCTGCACCCTCCGTGTCTCCGTGCCTCCGTCTTTCGTCACATCACGGCCAACTGCCCCTTTCCTGGGCATCGGCCGGCGTCGCGGGAGCGACGCCCTCCAGGGCGGTGCGGAGGGCCGGATCGTCCCGTTTGGCGGCGGCGAGGTCGGCGATGCCGCGCAGGGTGACGGGCGAACGCACCGCGTCGATCGCCGCGGTGAAGCTGGGGCGGGCGCGCAGACGTTCCCAGTACGCGGCGATCGTCGGCCGGCGGCCGTTGCCCCAGAAGTGCTCGGCCCAGTCGGCCTCGGCAAGGCGATCGAGGATCACCACCCAGCTCACGTCGGCGAGGGTGAAGCGGTCGCCGGCGATCCAGGGGCCGCGCTGCGCTTCGAGGTGGCGCCCCAGCGCGTCGAGATGGCCGCCCATGTCGTCCCGGCTGCGGCGCAGCAGGCGCATCGCCGGCCGGATCCTCGGCAGGCCGCGCACGGTGCGCAGCTTGAGCAGCCCGAAGAACAACGGCCGCTCCTTGTTGGGATGGGTGAGCAGGCCGCGCGCGATCTCGCGATAGGGGATGTGGCGCACCATGGTGGCGAAGAGCGGAAACGTCAGGCCGGGGACGCAGTGGCCGGCGCGCCGGTCGGTGCCCGTGGTGGCGTCACCGACCAGCGAGGCGCAGTCGACCCAGCGCTCGACCAGCGCGCGCGTGTCCGGGTCTGTCGCCAGCAGCTCGCCGCCGCGCGCGCCGTGCCGAGCGGCGTAGGAGATCTGCTCGTGGCTCTCGTACACCGGGTGTCCCTGGTGGACGAGAACCGGGACGGTGCCGGCCGGGTTGATCGCCAGGAAGGCGCGCGAGACGTTCTCGTAGGCGCCCGTCTCGATGAGATGGATCGGGCGGCTGCGGTACGCCAGGCCGAGCTCGGCGAGGCAGACGCGGACCTTCTTCGAGCAGAGGGAGAAGCTGTTGTGGTACAGCTCCCACTCCGCCTCGTGCGGCAGGGTGATCTCCGGGTGCAGACCGCCGCTCGGAGGGAGCCCGGGCATGCGCGCGCGGCCGCGTCCGCCGTCTCCTCCGCGCTCAGTCGTCCCGCCGACGGTCGAAGGCGTAGATGACGCTCTCGTACGTCGGGTTGTTGCCGGTCAGGTTCGAAGTCGACTCCCAGACGATGAAGCGGCCGTTGCTCATGCGGGGGACGAGGTTGTCGCCGAAGAAGGAGCGCGACACCAGCGTCAGCGTGTTGAGCGCGCGATCGTAATAGAAGACGCGGCGGTTGGCCGTGCCGGTGCCGCCGCTCTCCAGGGTCGAGGTCGACTCGAAAGTGACGAAGCGGCCGCGCGGGCTGCCGTGCGGGTTGGCGTTCTCGCCCGCCGTCGAGTGGGTGAGCTGGGTGAAGACGCCGCGCTCGACGACGAAGATCTCGCGATTGCCGTCGGCGTTCTGGCCGGCGTAGTCGCCGTTCGAGCTGAAGCTGTTGATGCGCCCATGGCGGGCGACCTGGCCGGCGCGGTTCTCCACCGGCGCGACGCTGTTGGTGAGCTGGGTGAACGCCCAGGCCGAGCCGCGCTGCTCGGCGAGGAAGAGCTCGCGGTTGCCGTCCGGATTGCCGCCGGTGAAGTTGGCGGTCGAATCGAACAGCACCTCCCTGCCGGTCTGCGTCGACGGGCGGCGGTTCTCGACCGGCGGCGCGGTGTTGGTGATCTGCTGCCAGCTCAGCCGCTTCGCGTCGTAGAAGAAGAGCTCGACGTTCGCGTCGGCGTTGCCGCCGGTCGGGTTGGCGTTCGACTCCATCGTCACGTAGCGGCCGTTGCGACCCGGCGCCGGCCGCTCGCTGTCCAGCCCCACCCCGTTGGAAATCGGCCTGATCACGGTGTTCGGGTCGCTCGGGCTGAGGCGGCGGAAATCGCGCGCCGACCACACCACCACTTCCTTCGACAGGTCCGGATTGACGCCGACGAGATTCGCGGTGTTGCTCGAGAACACCCCGCCGCGCTGGGTGACGCGCGGCGTGCCGACGACGTTGGCGCCGGTCGGATCGTTGCTGAGCTGGGTGATCAGCACGCAGACGCCGTCGGTGATGATCGGATCCTGCCGCAGGTCGCCCTTGCAGGTGCTCTGCTTGACGCACGGCGCGCCCGGATTGGCGCCGCCGATGCAGAACGAATTCTTCTTGCCCTGCGGCTTGCGGTTGAGGAGGAAGGTCTCGTCGCTGCCGTCCGCGTTGTCCACCGACAGGCGCGCGTCGCCGTTCAGGTTGCGCTCGCTGGTGAACGAGATGAAGCGGCCGTTGGGCGAGATGTCCGGGCTGCGGCCGAAGGTCAGGAAGTCGATCTCGGCGCCGCCGCCGCCGGTGTCACAGACGCCGCCGACGCTGGGGAATCCGGCCGGCGCGGGCTGGCAGAGGAACTCGACGAAGATGGTGTCGAGGCCGCCGAGGCGTTCGAGCACCTGGTCGCCGGTGCCGGCGGGGCGGTCGACGGCGTGGAACGGACCGGTCTGCGAGCCCCACCAGTTCAGGGTCGCGTCGACCGTCGCCTCCGGCGCCTCGTTGGCGAGGCCGACCCCGTTGTCCTCGATGTTGTTGGAGATCACCCGCACGCCGCCGGCGCCGGGCTTGATCACCAGGCCGTCGCTGGCGCTGTTGCGGACGTTGTTCTCGAGGAACTGCGTGCCCGGCACCAGCGCGCCCAGGATCACCCCCGCCTGGCTGGAGCCGTCGACGGTGTTCTGCGAGATGCCGAGGCCGGTGCCGAGATTGCTGAGCCGCATGGCGAAGCCGCCGCCGCCGCCGCCGGTCAGCAGGTTGTTCTGCACGGTGACGAACCGGGCCGGCGGATTCTCCTGCTGATCGAGATCGACCTGCGCGGCATTGCCGCTCACCGTGTTGCCGCTGATGGTCACGCAGTCGACCTTGCGCTGCCAGCCGACGCCGAGGGCGCCGTTGCGAATGACGTTGTTGACGATGGTCAGGTTCGAGCCGCGGCCCGGCGCCGGGCAACTGCTCTGGCCGAGACCGCAGATGCTGTTCGCGCGGATACCGGCCGTCGCGCCCTCGATGGTCAGGCCCTGGATGCGGACGCCGCTGCGGCGGACGTCGAAGGCGACCGCCGGGCTCTGCACGGTCGTCACCGCCGCGCCATCGGTGGAGCGGATCGTCACCTCCTGATCGACGAGCACCGACTCGTTGTAGGTACCGGGGCAGATGGACACGACGTCGCCTGCCGCCGAGGCGCTCACGGCCGCTTGGATGCTACCGAAGGTCGGCATGCCGCAGGCGCCGACGAAGCGCTCGGTTGGCGTGCCGCCGTGGGTGAACGTGCAGGCGCTGGAGAGCGTGCAGTCCGGCTCGCAGCCGTCGCCCGAGAACAGGTTGCCGTCGTCGCACTCCTCGGCCAGCTCGACCTCCCCGTTGCCGCAGTACGGCTCACCGAAGGTCTCCACCGGCGCCGCCACCTCCAGGTCGCCGGCGAGGTTGGGGTCGAAGGTGATGGCGATGCTGAAGACGCTGCTCAGGTTGACGGTCGGGAAGGCGCCGTAGAGGAACTGCAGGTTCTGCAGGCCGCCGACCGGAATGGTCTGGGTCGAGGAATTGGTGATCGTGCCGTCGCTGATCGTCACCGTGACGTCGTACGGCAGCGAGGACAGATCGGCGACGACGGTGAAGCGGATGCCGTCGCCGAGCGACAGGTCGGCGCCGAGGCCGGCGCCGTTGGCGTCGTAGCTCAGGGTCACCAGGCCGTTGGCCAGGACCGTCGAGGAGTAGTCCAGCACCTGGGCGCTGGGGATGACGCCGGCCCGCACCTCCGGGCTGCCGCCGGCGATCGCGGTGGCGGTGACGATCAGGGTGCGGCTGCCGCCGATGACTCCGGTCAGTCCGGCATCGGTGACCGTCGTCGTCCCGATGGTGTTGCGCGCCTGCCCCGGCGGCGACACCGTGTTCAGGCCCGCATCGCTGAAGTCATCGATGATGGTCTGGGCGCCTGCCGCCTCTGCCAGGGCCAGTGCCGCCAGCAGCGAACCGACGAGCAGACGCCACACCACTCCCGCAAATCGACTCGCGTGCCCCATGCATGCCCCCCGCGCAGCGGTTCGCGCCGGGGTCCCATCCCCGGACGCGCATGGTGCATGGCATGGTGCCCGCCTTCTTGGCAATGGGAATCCGCCGCGCCCGCTCGCCCGCGAGCGAGGGCGGGGTCGCCCGGGTCACTTCCCGCTGCTGAGCGACTCGGCCAGGCTGCCGGTATGGGCGTCGATGTCGCCCTTCACCACCGACGCGTCGCCCTCGGTCCAGCACGGCGCGCCCTTCGTCCGCGCCCGCTCCTCGGCCTTGTCCCAGGCGACCAGGAAGCTGCTCTCGCACTTGTCGAAGGTCGGGCGGGAAAATGCCCGCGCCGCATCCGCCGCGGCCGAGAGGCGGCACGTCGTGTACTTGGCGGCGATGCGCAGTTTGTCGCTCTCGCACTTGATCGCCGGATCGACCGCCAGGGCGGCGGAGGCGGCGAACAGCAGCCCGCTGCCCACCATCACACATCCCAGTCTGCTCACCATCGTCATCTCCCCGGTTGCGTGCGCGTTCAGTCGCGCATCCGGTGACCCAGCAAAGCGAGCGATGTGCCAAGGCGCTGGCGGACCTGCCAGTGGTGCGCGATTTCCGCGCCGGGTCGGGCGAAAGCGTCACCGCGATGACGCGGCGGCACAGTCGGGGTTGCGTCCGCGGCGAGCGATCTGCGAAGTCGGGTGCATGCCCAGCCCGCCGTTCGGCCATCGCCAGCGGAGTCGCGCCGCGATCATCCTGAGCCGACCGGACCCACTGCCCGCGCCGGCCGCCCAGGTCGCGCCTGTCGAACCGCCTGCTGGGCGCGACTGGCAGTGGGTGTGGTGGATACCGCTCGCCCTGCTGGTCGCCGGCGCCTGGGGCCTGCTCCTGTTCGGCGACTCGCTCCGCGCTCCGCCGGGCTGAGGAGGGACGCCGGTCAGCGGGTCAGCAGCATGCAGCCAGCGACCGGCCCGCCGCCGACGCCGACGACGGCCACTTCGCAATCGCGGACCTGGCGTTCCCCGCAGCCGCCGCGAAGCTGGCGCATCGCCTCGGCGACGAAACCGAAGCCGTGCAGGCGGCCGCCGGAGAGCTGGCCGCCCCAGGTGTTGCAGGGCAGCGCGCCGCCCAGGCTCAAGCGGCCGTCCTCGATGAACGGACCGCTCTCGCCGCGGCCGCAGAAGTCGAGCGCCTCGAGCCAGGCGAGGGTGAGGAACGAGAACCCGTCGTAGAGCTGGGCGGTGTCGACGTCGGCCGGCTTCAGGTCGGTGCGGGTCCACATCTGACGGGCGGCATCGCGCGCGGCCATCGTCGTCATGTCGCCCCATTGGTCCCAGGACGGGCGCGCGTCGATCGCCGTCCCGAAGGCCTCGAAGCGCACGGCCCGGTGCGGCAGATCGGCGGCGTACTCGGCGGCGGAGACGACCACGGCGGTCGAGCCATCGACCGGCGCGTCGCAGTCGTACAGGCCGAACGGATCGCTGACCATGCGGGCGTTCAGGTAGTCGTCCATCGACATCGGGTCGCGGTAGATCGCCTGGGGATTGAACGCCGCGTGGCGGCGCGCCGTGGTGGCGACGATGCCGAGATGCTGGCGGGTGGTGCCGAATTCGTACATGTGGCGGCGCGCGTACAGCGCCAGCCAGTTGGCCGCCGACATCGCCCCGAAGGGGATCAGGAAGGCGCCGAAGCCGCGAATCTCGTGCGCGCCGGCGCCGATGCCGAGGCGCCCGGTGTCGGCGGCGGCGGTCGCCTCGGTGACGGTGCGATAGACGAGCGCATGGCGGCACAGGCCGCCGGCGACGGCGAGCGCGGCGTGGATGATGGGCGAGATCTGCGCCGGGCCCTCGGCCCCCGACAGATACCAGCGCAGGTTCAGACCCAGGCACTCCTGCATGTCGACGACGCTCGGGCCGGTGAAACCGCCCGGCGCGGCAATCGGCCCCGGGTAGGTCGCGAGGCCGTCGATGTCATCGGGCGAGAGGCCGGCATCGGCGATCGCCTCCAGCGCCGCCTCGGCCGTCAGATCGAGGTCGGTGCGAAACAGACGACGGCCGATCGCCGACTGCCCGACGCCGGAGAGGATGGCGTGCCGTTCGGGTTTGTCGCGCATCACGCCGTCTCGTCCGGTTCGAACAGAGGCAGCGCGACGTCGTCGTTGAGAATCTCGAACGTCACCCGCAACGGCATGCCGATCGCGAGCCGTTCGATCGGACAGTTGACGATGTTGGTGGTGAGGCGCAGGCCCTCCTGCTCGACGAGCTCGACGAGGCCGATGACGTACGGCACCGGCTGGCCGGGGAACCACGCCTTGTGGTTGATCGTGTAGCTGTGCAGCCGCGCCCGGCCGCTCAGCGCGACCGGCGCGAGCTGGCGACCGCGGCAGCGCGGGCAGAGCGGGCGCGACGGGTGGATGAACCAGGCGCACGCCGTGCAGCGGGTCATCTCCAGGCGGCCGGCGCGACAGGCGCGCCAGAAGGGCTCGGTGTAGGGCTCGAGGGCCGGCAGCGGGCGCGGAAAGAGGCTCATGCGAAGGCGGAGCGGGAGCGATCAGGCGTGCGCCTGCTGGTCGGCGAAGGCGCGGTCGCACTTGGCGGCGAAGATGAAATCGCTCTCGGTGAGGCCGCGGATCTTGTGGGTCCAGATCTCGACCTCGACGCGACCCCAGGCGAGGCCGAGATCGGGGTGGTGGTTCTGCGCCTCGGCGATGGCGCCGATGCGGTTCACCAGGTCGAGCGCCTGGGCGAAGTTGGCGAGGCTGTAGCGCTTGCGCAGCGCCCCGTGCAGCGGCGATTTGGGATGCGGGTGGGCGGCGTCGGCATGCCACAGGGTCCACCCCTCGAGCTGGGCCAGCAGCGGCGCGATCTCCGCCTCGGTGAGCGGCGGGACGCCGCCGCGGCAGGGGACGCAGTTGCGTTCGGCGAGCGCGGTCATCGGGCCTCCGTCAGAGGGCGCAGGCGGCGCCGCCGATGGCGCACTGCACGGCGTCGCGCTCGCGGCCCTCGCCGCGGTTGCCGGCGCCGCGGTTGCCGCCGCCGTCGATCAGCCCCGGGCCGCGCACCGCGACGCCGTCGCCGCCGTTGTCGACCGCCTGGTTGCCGGCGAGGTGGAGCTGGCTGCCACTGCCGGTGATGCCGTCGCCGTCGTTGTCCCTCGCCTGGCAGCCGCGGACGTCGAGCCGCGACGCCTGCAGGACGATGCCGTCCTTGCGCCCGCCGCGCGCCGCGCAGTCCGCGAGCGTGTGTCCGATGCCCATCAGGCTGAATCCGGCGCTGCCGCTGCGATCGGCGACGTTGCCGCTCCCCGGGCCGCCGATCACGCCGGAATCGCCCATCACGAAATAGCCGAAGCGGCCGCAGTCCTCGGCGTGCGTCTCGCTGATCTCGAAGCCGCTGCCGGCGAGCGCGAAGCCGTCGCGCCGCGCGCCGGCGATGCTGACGCGGCGGACCACGAAATCGCGCCCGGTGACCCGCATGCCGTCTCGCTGGCTGCCGCGGATGGCGACATCCTGGATCAACGCGATGCCGTCGCGCCCGCGGGCGACGATGCCGTCGTCGAAGCCGTCGAGCGTGCCCGGCGCGCCACGGCTGATGATGCTGGCGCCGCCGGGACCGCCGTTGACCACCCGCAGCCCGATGCCGCGCCCCTTGCCGCGCAGCGTGTGCCCGGCCAGGTCCAACACCAGCGAGGTCCGGTCGTCGGTGGCGCGGAGGAGCAGGCCGTCGAAGCGGCAGGTGCTGCGCACCACCGGATCGTCGCCGAGCACCGTGCTGGACACGACTTCGTCGCCGCAGGCGCAGGGCACGTCCACCCCGCCGACGTCGTCGCCGCAGCGCTTGGCGGCGGCGGCCCCCGCCAGCCCCGCCAGGACGATCAGCGCCGAGACGCTGACGGGGACGAGGCGCGACACCGACATGGCTCGGTTGAACCATACGCCCACGGGAGCTTCAACCGGGTTCGCGGCCGGCGCGCGTGGTCCGACGGCACGCCAGACGCCCGGTCCTGTCGTCACGAACATAGGGGATTCCACCATTTTCAATTCACCGCGCCGCCGCTATACGGATGCCAGCGGGAGCAACGCGATGAGCAGCGAATCCTTCGACCACCTCGACAGCGCGCCGTCCGAGCCGAGCCCCACCGTGTACGTCGTCGACGATGATCCGGCGATGCGCTCGTCGCTGCGCTGGCTGATCGAGTCGGTCGGCCTGGCGGTCTGCACCTGCGGCAGCGCGCGCGAGTTTCTGGCGACCTATCGCGACAACGGCCCCGGCTGTCTCGTCCTCGACGTCCGCATGCCCGGCATGAGCGGTCTCGACCTGCAAGCGGAGCTGGTCCGCCAGAGCATCGAGATCCCCATCCTCATCATCACCGGCTACGCCGAGGTGCCGCTCGCGGTGCGGGCGATGAAGGCGGGGGCCTTCGACTTCATCGAGAAGCCGTTCAGCGACCAGACCCTGCTCGATCGCATCCGCGCCGCGGTGGCGCGCGACGAGGTGACGCGACGACGCCGCACCGTCCGCGAGCAGATCGAGGCGCGCATGCGTCTGCTGACGCAGCGCGAGCGCGACGTGCTCGACCGGGTGATCGCCGGCAAGAGCAACAAGGTGATCGCCGCCGAGCTCAACCTGAGCATGAAGACCGTCGAGGTGCACCGCGCGCACGTGATGGAGAAGCTGCGGGCGACCTCACTGGCCGATCTCATTCGCCTGGTGCTGCTCGCCGAGGGCAACGAGCCCGAGAACGCGTCGTCGACGTCTGGCAGGTCCGGCGGCGCCGACGTGCACTGACCCGGTTCGTCCGCCGAGCCGATCGGGAAAACCCGCAGCGGTATGCGGGAAAATCCCAACTTCTCAAGACTTGGGCCGCGTGGTACCTTCCCGACCGCTGGCATGTCGAATGACCAGCGAGCTCGCCGATCGGCATACGATCGGCCCAGTGGCGGTGGGGTGCTGTATGCGCAGGAAAGACACAACGGTCACGGCCAAGACGTCTCAGGCTCGTGCCGGCCGCGCCTCGAATGCGGGCTCGCCGGCGAAGCGCCGCTCGTCGCTGGCGCCGGGCCGCGCGCAGCTCGTGCCGATCGCCCTCCCCAGGCGCTTCGTCGACGGCGTCGCCTGGGATGAGGTCTGAGCGGCACGCCTGGGGGTGTCCCATGGCGAACGGCCTCCGCGGTTCCGTGGTCAACGCGCGGCGCCCGAGCGCGGCGCGCGCCTCGTTGCGCATCGACCCCACCCTGCCCCACGCGCTGGTCGGTCTCGTGCTCGCCGCCGGCGATGCGGGCACCGCGCGGCGCCCGCGTCCGCGCGCCAACGACGCGCGCCGGCGCCCGCTGCCCAGCCGGCTGCCGAGCGCGATCGCCACCGAGGTGCCGCCCAACATCCTGTACCGGCGCTATCCGCTGGTGACCTCGCTGCTGGTCGAGCTCGACGAGCTGCGCCGCGCGGGCATCGTCCCGCCGTCCCGGCGCAACCGCTGAACGCGCCTGGCATCTCCCGCGCGGCCCATGCTAGAGGCCGCGCATGGCTTCAGGCGGCAGGACGGCATCCAGCTCCGGAACCCGCAGCCGTCCGCCCGAGCTGCTGCGCAAGCTGATCGCCGTGGCCATGGATCTCGAGCGGCGGACCATGCAGCTCTACTGCCGGTACGAGACCCGCTTCCAGCATCCGGCGGAAGTGCGCCGCTTCTGGTTCGACATGGCGGAACACGAGTCGCGCCACTTCGGCGGTCTGGCCATGGTCGCCGGGCTGCTCGAGTGCACCCCTGAGCGCACCCTCCCGGCGGCGCCGGCGCTCACCCGCGAGCACGTGGAGCGCCTGCGGGCGCTGCTCGACAAGGCGGAAGCGGAGGCGCGCACCGAGATCACGCTGACCCGGGCCTTCGAAACCGCCCTCGAGATCGAGTGCTCGGAGATCGAGGACCTGGTCCTCGATCTGCTGACCGTCCTGAAGGGCGAGCGCGAGCGCGAGCGCGCGGTCCAGTTGGCGATCCACGACCTCGGCGATCTGAGCTACATGATCGAGCGCTTCGGCAACGATCGCGCCCTGCTCACCCGCGTCGACCGGCTGATCGAGCAACAGGTGCATCGCCTGCGCACCCGCCCCGCCGGCGCGACGCGCGCCCCGAAGCTGCGCGCCGTCCGCAGCCGCTGACTCGCCGCCCGCATTCCGGTCGCGCTGGCCGCGTTTCGGCGCGGCCTCCCGATTCCCTGCGCCTGCCGGGGCCTGAGCACGCCGGCGGCGGCGAGGCGCCGCCAGTGCGCGGCGCTCGCCCTTCTCAACCGCGCCCTACGTGGCGCCGCCGCGCGGCGCGGGCGGCTGGCGGCGCGGGCCTTCAGCTCACGGGCAGGTGATGCCCACCCAGGTATCGCAGTCGATCGCCAGCACGTCCGTCTCGTTGATCATCTCGCAGAAGCGGCACTTGGCCTGGTTCGCCAGACAGGTCGCCAGGCCAGCGGCGTCGATCGTCGGCGGCGTGGAGAAGCCGGCGCAGGCGCCGCCGGCGAACTCATCGACCGATCCCGAACCGCAGAACTGCCCCGCCGTGGTCTGCAGTTGCGCCTTGGCATTGGCGATCTTGCCTTTGGTGTCCGCGGCCACCGACAGGCCGCTCGCCAGCGCGGCGTTGGTGACGCACTGCTCGAGCTGCGCGTTGGTCGTGGCGCCGCTCGGCGCGAAGGCGCCGTTCGCGGTCAGCGCGTTCTTCTTGCACTGCAGCCAGATCTTGCCCATGGCGCGGGACAGCTTGCTCACCCGGTTGATCACCTTCACCTGGCAGGCGCATTCGCGGGCGTTGGTGTCGCACGACTTCAGGGCGCTCATGCCGGCGCCGAAGACGTCGCGCGCCAGGTCCTTGGCGCCGTCCTGCGCGGCATCGTTGGTGATGGTCGCGCCGGCGAAGAACATCGACGGCGTCCCGCTGCACTTCTTGGTGATGTCCGCCGTCGTCGACTGCCGTTTCTTGTTCACCGCGCCCTTGGGATCGGTGTCGATGCAGGCATCCGCGCTGGGGCCCGGATTGAGCTGCGTCTTCACGGCGGCGGCGACGCATCCGTCGCTCACCTTCAACTGCGCGGCCTGCACCTTCACGCCATCGCTATTGATCTTGTTGATGCAGATCTGCTCCGCCTTGGGCAGGGCGGCGAGCAGGACGCTCGGCGCGGCGAGCGCCGCCAGCGTCATCCCGATCAGCAGCTTTCGTGACATGCGTCCTCCTCGACTGATGCCGCGACATGCGCGGCCGAGCCCACGGTTCCGCGCCGCGCGCCACGTGTCCCCCACCCGGTGCCGGCCGTGCCGGCTCGGGTGGGCGCCCCCGCGTTGTCGGCGCCTGACTGATGACCCCCAAAGCGACGTTTCGCACCGACGCTAGCACGGCGACGCAATCGACCGAAGCACAATCTTCGGCGCCCGGCGCCGGCGCGGACAATCCTTGACTCTCGCGCTCCGACCAAATTAGACACCATGTCAGGTTCTGCCTTTGAGCTCGACGGCGAAAGCGACTCCGCGCCCCTACATGCCGGCGGCGGTGCGGCGCGACCACCTCCTAGCGGTGGCGGGTCGACTGGTCCGTCAGGGCGGCTGGAACGCGCTGTCGATGCAGGGACTCGCGGCGGCCGCGGGGCTCAGCCGCCAGACGGTGTACGAACATTTCGCCAGCGCCGAGGATCTCTCGGTCGCGACGCTCGTACACCTCTTCGAACGCGCCTACGAGGCGACCGCGATCATCGTCCGTGACGGCACCGAGCCGACGACCACCCTCGCCGCCGCCTACGACCTCTTTCTCGACCTGCCGGCGGAGGAACGCCGCGCCCTCAGGGCGCTGGCGAGCGACAGCGATGGCGGCCGCCGCGGCCTCGGGCGCGCCAAACGCCGCCTGCGCAGCCGCATCGCCGAGCTCTGGACACCGTACGTTCGCCACCTGACGGGCCTCGACGCCGCCGAGGCGACGGCCCTCACCTGGATGCTGATCACCGCCGGGTGGGGACTGGCCGACAGCATCGCCGAAGGCACCCTGAGCCGGAGGCGCGGGCGCGAGCTGTTCGTCCGCTTCGCCGTGCAGACGCTGAAGACCTGGCGCGCGCCGGCGTCACCTGACTGAGCGCCGCGCGTCGCATCACCACGAAGGGGGGAGCTCCATGACGACCGGGGGATTCTGGGCGCGGAAGCTGACACTGATCGCGGTGCTGCCGCCGATCCTGTCCGCCGCCGCGTTGGCGCAGCCGGGCCCATGGGCGCGCACCGAGACGCGCCAGGCGTGCGCCAGCTTCGACAAGTACCGCCAGCCGTTCTTCGGCGACACCCACGTGCACACCGCCTATTCGTCGGACGCCCTCTTCGCCGGCACGCGGGAGGATCCGCGCGGCGCCTATCGCTTCGCGCAGGGACAGGCCATCGGGCTGCCGCCGTTCGATGCCCAGGGCAACCCGACGCGCACCGCCCAGCTCCGGCGGCCGCTCGACTTCACCGCCGTCACCGATCACGCCGAGCAGTTCGGCGAGATCGCCGTCTGCCAGACGCCCGGTCTCGCCGGCTACGATTCGCCGGAGTGCGTCAGTCTGCGCAACCAGCTCGCCGCGCCGCTGCCGCCGCTGCCGAGCGTCCTGCCGCCCATCCCGGTGATCCAATTCCTCCTCACCTACGGCGTCCTCAACCCGCCGGCCCGCTACGGCTGGTGCGGCCCGGGCTCGGACTGCGCGCTGCAGGCGTCGCTGGTGTGGGAGGACACCCAGGACGCCGCCGAGCAGTACTACGACCGCACGTCGGCCTGCGCGTTCACCACCTTCGTCGGCTACGAGTGGAGCGGCCAACCGGGCGGCAACAACCTCCATCGCAACGTCATCTTCCGCAACCAGGTGGTGCCGCCGCTGCCGATCTCCTTCATGGAGGAGCCCACGCCGCAGGGCCTCTGGCAGCAGCTCCAGGCCCAGTGTCTCGACGGACTCACCGGCTGCGACGTGCTCGCCATCCCGCACAACCCGAACGCCAGCGGCGGCTTGATGTTCGCGCCGGTGAACGCCGACGGCAGCCCGCTCTCCCCCTCGGACGCCTTCTTCCGCGCCGGCATGGAACCGCTGGTGGAGATGAACCAGCACAAGGGCGATTCGGAATGCCGCCCCGGCGTCGGCGGCGCCACCGACGAGCTCTGCGGATTCGAGAAGCTCAACCGCCTGCAACTGTTCAGCCCGGTGTCCGATCCGAACCAGGTCTTCCCGGCCCGCAACTACATCCGCAACGTCCTCAAGGACGGCCTGCTCCAGGAACAGGCCATCGGCGTCAACCCGTTCAGGCTCGGCTTGATCGGCAGCACCGACGACCACAACGCCACGCCGGGCGCGGTCGAGGAGGAGGATTACGGCGGCTTCGGCCACATCGGCAATCGCGACCGCAATCCCGCCAACATGCTGGCGCGCGTGACCCCGGCCGGCATCGAGAGCACCCCCGGCGGCCTCGCCGTCGTGTGGGCGGAGGAGAACTCGCGCGACGCGTTGTTCGCCGCCATGCGCCGGCGCGAGGTCTATGGCACCAGCGGCACGCGTCCGATGTTGCGCTTCTTCGCCGGCCGCGAGCCCGGCCTGCGCTGCGGCGACCCCGAGTTCGTCGCCACCGCGTACCGCGGCGGCGTGCCCATGGGGGGCGAGATCGGTCCGGTGCGCGGCAACCGCAGTCCGCGCTTCGGGGTCCTGGCGATGCGCGATCCCGGCACGCCGGGCGCGCCCGGCGGCCTGCTGCAGCGGGCGCAGATCGTCAAGGGCTGGGTCGACGGCAACGGCCAGTCGCACGAGAAGGTGTTCGAGGTCGCCGGCGATCCGGCATCGACCGCCACCGTCGACACCGCGACCTGCCAGACCAGCGGGCCGGGGGCCGAGTCCCTCTGCGCCGTCTGGGAGGATCCCGAATTCGATCCGTCGCAGCGCGCGTTCTACTACGCCCGCCTGCTCGAGAACCCGAGCTGCCGCTGGAGCACCTACCTCTGCAACACCCTCGCCCTCGACTGCGCGCAGCCCGCGTCGGTGCCGGCCGAGTACGCCGAGTGCTGTAACCCGGCGGTCGCCAAGACCATCCAGGAGCGCGCCTGGTCGTCGCCGATCTGGTACCGACCGGAGGGTCTGGCGCGTCTACGCGGCAAGCTCTCCTTCGGTCGCAGCCCGCAGCGCGACATGCTGCAGTTGCAGGTGACGTTCGGGACCCTCCCGCCCGGTTTCGACGTCCGGACCCAGGATCTGGTCATCGCCCTGCAGGACGACGACGAGGTCTTTCGCGTCACCGTACCGGCCGGGTTCATGCAGGAGGAGACCCCGGGCCACTTCACCTGGCGCGATCGCGCCGGCAACCTGAGCGGGGTCCGCAGCCTCGATCTCAAGGTGACGCCGGGCGGCCCCGCGGTCCTGCGCTTGCGCACCCTGCCGCGCGCGTTCCCCAACGCCGACCGCAGCGACCATTTCATGGAGCTGACGATCCGGGCCGGCACGGCGGAGGTCCGCACCGCGCCCCTCTGGTCGGCGACCAGCCACCGCCTGGCGACGCGGAGCTGAGCCCGGAGACGACCGTCGATGCGCTGCCTGCGCCTGCCGCTGCTGCACTTCCTGCTCGGCGGCGTCCTGCTCTTCGGGATCGCGCGCGCCGTGCGCTCCGACGCCGGGCGCGATTCCCTCCGCTCGCCGGTGGTGATCACCGCCGCCGAGATCGCGACCATGCGCGACGCCTACACCAGGGAAACCGGCCTGCAGCCGACGGCCGCGGACGAGGCGGCCCTGGTGGACCGCGCCGTCGACGAGGAGCTCCTCTTCCGCGCCGCGCTGGCGCGCGGACTGGACCGCGACCGCAGCGTCCGTTCCTGGCTGATCGAGCAGATGCGGATCCTCACCGACGACGACGTCAGCGATGATGACGGCCTCTATGCTCGCGCCAGGGCGCTCGGGCTCGACCGCAAGGATCTGGTCGTGCGGCGCATCGTCGTGCAGAAGATGCGCCTGCTCGCGGCGCGGGCCGGCGAAGACGCCGTGAGCGAGCAGACGCTGCGCGCCTTCTACGACCGACACCGCGACGACTATCGCGCCCCCGATCGCGTCAGCGTCTGGCACCTCTACGTCGCGGCGGCGCGCGCCGACGATGCCGCGCCGCTGTTCGCCCGCGCCCGCGCCGGCGCCCTGTCACCGGCCGCCGCGGTGCGGCACGGCGACCCCTTCCCGCAACCGCCACATCTGGTGGATCAGTCGCGGCAGCAGCTCGTGAAGCTCTTCGGGGCTGCTGTCGCCGACGCGATCCTCGCCGCCCCGAGCGGATCCTGGGTCGGTCCGCTGCGCTCGCCGCTCGGCGTCCATCTCTTCTGGATCGAGGGTCTGGTCGCCGGCGCCGCGCCGCCGTTCGAGGCGGTGCGCGGCCGCGTCCTCGCCGCCTGGCGCCAGGAACACCGCGCCGAGCGCCTGACCGAGCTGTTGCGCGCGCTCCGGGATGCACAACCGCTGCAGGTCGAGTCGACGGCCTGGCGGGAGCGGCCCCGGGCATGAAGTTCCTCCGCCTCGCCGGCGCGCTACTGGCGACGATCGCCGCCACGCTGCCGCTGTCCGACGCGGCGCGCGGCCACGGCCTCGAACCGGCGCTGCTGGCGCTGCGCGAGCGCGCCCCGGGGCGCTTCGAGGTGACGTGGAAATCGTCGAAGCTCCGCCTCCCGGGAGCGGAGGTTCGCCCCACCCTGCCCGACCGCTGTCGCCAGACCGCCGACGCGCCGCAGGCGACCGACGACGGCGACCGCATCCGCCTGCGCTGGGTCGTCGACTGCGGGACCGCCGGGCTCGCCGGACAGACCATCGGTGTCGCCGACCTCGACGTCGCCACCATCGACGCGCTGCTGCGCATCGAGCGGCTCGACGGCAGCCACGTCGAGACCGTGCTCACGGCCCATCACCCGAGCTGGACGGCGCCCCAGGATCCGACCCGCGAGGAGCTCGTGCGCCACTTCGCGCGCCTCGGCGGGGAAGCCGCGATCGCCAGTCTCGACCGGTTGCTGCTGCTGCTGGGCCTGCTCCTGCTCCTGGCGGCCACGCCCCGGCGACTGCTGCAGGCCGCCGCCGCCTTCGCGCTCGGCCACGCCGCCGCCGTCGCCCTGATCGGCATCGGCGCGCTCACCGCCGCGGCGCGGAGCCTCGACCTCGGCATCGCCGCGGCGATCCTCTTCGTCGCCCTCGAGCTGACGCGATCGCCACTGAGCGCCCGCCGCCGCTCCGCCTGGCTGGTCGGGCTGCTCTTCGGCGCCCTGTCCGGCGCCGCCTGCGCCACCTCGCTCGCCGACAGCAGCGCGGCCTCGCTGGATGCCCCGCTGGCGGTGTTTGCCTTCACCGCCGGCGTGGCCCTCCCACAGCTCGCCCCGCTCCTGCTCGCCCTGGCGTTTGGCGGCATCCTGGCGCGCCGTCGCCCGCGCGCCGCCACGCTGGCGACCCGGTGCGCCGCCTACGCCATGGGAATCCTGGCCGTCTTCTGGTGCCTGGAGCGCGTCACCGCGTGAACGCCGCCCCCGCCGATGCCGACCAGCGGCGCCGGCGCGTCCGCGACCCGCGAGCTCGCCAGCAGGCCGAAGCGCTGCCGGCAGCCACGCCGCGCCGGCGCGGCGGAAAGGCCGGCGGCCCGCTGCCGGGCCGCACGACCTCATGGAACGCGAGTGGAGCCGATGGGAGTTGAACCCACGACCTCTAGAGTGCGATTCTAGCGCTCTCCCAACTGAGCTACGGCCCCGCGGTTCGCGAAGCGTGGATTAACCGATCCGACGCTGGCTCGCAAGCCAACGGTCGTCGCAGCGTCCGGGCCCGTGGCCGGTGGCCCGCGCGGCGCGCCTGGATTGACCGCGCGCTGGACGGCGCACTATGCGTTCGCGCCATGACGAGCACCGAGAGCGTTCCCGAATTCCGCCACGAGCTGCGCCGTTGGCTGGCCGCCCATCTCACCGACGACCTGCGCCGCGAGCGGCTGACCATGTTGCCGGAGAACGAACGCATCGCGGCGCTGCGGCGCTGGCAGCAGACCCTGGCGAAGGACCGCTGGGTGGCGATCACATGGCCGCGGGAGTACGGCGGCCGCGCCGCCTCGATCGCCGAACAGATCGCCTACGTCGAGGAGATGAGCGCGGCGGATGCGCCGGAGATCGTGAACAACCTCGGCATCGGCATCGTCGGACCCCCCATCCTCGCCTTCGGCAGCGAGGAGCAGAAGCAGCGCTGGGCGCCGCGCATCCTCACCGCGGAGGATCTCTGGTGCTGCGGCTTCTCGGAGCCGGGCGCCGGCTCGGATCTCGCGTCGCTGCGCACCCGGGCGACGCTCGACGGCGACAGTTTCATCCTCACCGGCCAGAAGGTGTGGACGACCTACGCCCAGCACGCCGACTGGTGCATGGTGTTCTGTCGCACCGATCCGACCTCGAGCCGCCGCAACGGCGTGTCGTGCCTGCTGGTCGACATGAAGAGCCCCGGCGTCACCGTGCGCCCGCTGCGCCAGATCGGCGGCCAGGCGGAGTTCAACGAGCTGTTCTTCGAGGAGGTCCGCGTGCCGCGCGGCAACCTGCTGGGCGAGTTGCACCACGGCTGGCAGATCGTCACCTCGGCGCTGCAGAACGAGCGCGGCATCATGTACGTCGTCGAGATGCAGATCCTGCTCAAGAAGCAGCGCGACCAACTCATGCGCTTCGCCCGCGAGCGCGGCGCCCACCGCAATCCGGTGACCCGCCAGCAGTTGGCGACCGTCTATCTGGGGGTCGAGACGTTCCGCAGCACCTGCCAGCGGACGCTCGACAAGCTGCTGCGCATGGGAATGCCCGGGCCCGAGGCCTCGATCATCAAGCTGCACTGGACCGAGCTGACCCAGTCCATGCCGCAGGTCGGCATGTCGATTCTGGGCCCGGCGGCCCAGCTCTACGACGTGCCCAACCCGGGCGAGCGCGCCGATCCGGAATTCGCCATCCAGGCCGGCTTCCTGCAGGCGCCCGCCGCCAGCATCGCCTCCGGCACCTCGGAGATCATGCGCGGCATCATCGCCATGCAGGTGCTCGGACTGCCTCGCTAGTCCGCTCGCGGTCCGCGGCCGTCAGCCACTGAGCCTCGATCCCGAGTCGGCGCCCTGCCGAGGGACGACGGTTCGCAGCGTCTCACGCCCGGCGCTGTTTGCGCTCCGCCTCTTCCTGCTCCGCTTTGCACTGAATGCACAGGGTCGTGACGGGACGGGCCCGCAGGCGGTCGACGCCGATCTCCTCGCCGCACTCCTCGCAGACGCCGTAGTTGCCCTCTTCGATCCGCTGCAGCGCCTCTTCGATCTTGTTGATCAGCTTCCGCTCGCGGTCGCGGATGCGCAGGGTGGCGTTGCGATCGGATTCGAGGGCCGCCCGATCGGCCGGTTCGGGGAAGTTCTCCTTGCCGTCGGTCATGCCACTGACCGTGCGCCCCGCCTCCCCCAACAACTCCGCCCGGCGGCTGGTGAGCAGATCCTTGAACCAGCTGATGTCGTGTTGTTCCAAGCCTGCGACCTCCAGTGAATTCTCTCCGGCTACCACCGCCGACACAGTCTGTAAACCACCGCCTCACGCGCTCGCCGCGATCGAGGGGACGGCGGCCAGGTCCGCCGCCGTGCGACGCGCCCAGGCGTCCGCCTCGAGCAGCGCCTCCAACGGCGCATCGCGCAGAACGGGGTGCCGATCGAGCACCCGGGACGCGATCCCTGGAATATCGAGATAGCTGATGGCGCCGTTCAGAAACGCTTCCACCAGCACCTCGTTGGCGGCATTGAGGACCGCCGGGGCGCTGCCGCGGGCCCGCAGCGCGGCGTAGGCGAGGGCCAGGCAGGGGAAGCGCTCGGTGTCCGGAGCGACGAACTCCAGGCGGCCGGCCGCCACCAGGTCGAGCGACGGCAGGTGGCCGAGCGGCAGGCGCTCCGGGAACGCGAGGATGTACGAGATCGGGATGGCCATGTCGGGAATCCCGAGCTGCGCCAGCACCGAGCCGTCGACGTACTCGACCAGCGAGTGGACGATGCTCTGCGGATGGACGACGACGTCGATCCGGTCCGGCTCGAGGCCGAACAGCCAGTGCGCCTCGATCACCTCCAGGCCCTTGTTCATCAGCGTCGACGAGTCGATGGTGATCTTCGCCCCCATCTTCCACGTCGGATGCCGCAGCGCCTGCGCCGGGGTGGCGCGGCGCAGCTCGTCCATGGTGGCGTGCAGGAACGGCCCCCCGGAGGCGGTGAGAATGATGCGCTTCACGTCGCCACGCCGGTGACCGTGCATCGCCTGGTAGATGGCGTTGTGCTCGCTGTCGATCGGAAACACGTTCACGCCCCGGCGCCGCGCCGCCGCCTGCACCAGCTCGCCGGCAACCACCAGCACTTCCTTGTTGGCCAGCGCGACGTCGCGTCCGGCCTCGATCGCCGCCAGCGTCGGCCGCAGCCCGATCGCCCCGACCAGGGCCGAGATCACCAGATCCGCGCCGGGCGCGGTCGCCACCTGGGCGATGCCGTCGATGCCGGCGAGGATCTCGCCGCGATACTCCGGGACCAGGGCTCGCAGCGCCGCGGCGCCGGCGGCGTCCGCCGTCGCCACCGCGTCGGGTTGGAAGCGGCGCACCTGCTCGGCGAGCCGCTCGACGTTGCGCCCGGCGGCCAGCGCGGCGGCGCGGAAGCGGTCGGGAAAGCGCGCCACCAGATCGAGCGTGGTGACGCCGATGGAACCGGTGGAGCCGAGGACGACGAGCGACTTCATCGTCGGCACCCTACCACGACCCGTGGGGCAGGACGCAATTTGTTCCGCGCCCTGGCGTCAGGAACGTCCCGCCGCTCGAATCACCCCTGCCGCTTCAGCCGCGCCCCGGCGGGCGAGGCCATGATCGCCGCGATCTCGTCGCGCAGTCGCGGCAGCGCCTCCTCGAGCGGCACCTCGCTGTCGAGGACGATCTCGAGCCGGTGGTCGGACCGCATGGCGATCCGGCCCGGCCGCTGCGGTTTCAACGGAATGACCACCGCCTCACGCGACAGGCCGAGCTCCTCGAGGACGGCGAAGACGCGCTCGATCTCGCGCAGCGTGACGACCGTCAGCATCGCTCAGGGAAAGGTCGCCACCAGGTCGGCGAGGCGCGCCCTGGCCTGGCGCAGGATCGGGGTCCCGTCGCCGACCAGCAGGGCGTCGAAGTCGAGGTCGAGGAGCCGGCGCACGCTGGCGCGCAGCGCCGGCGGATCGTCCATCACCTTCTCGCGCAGCAGGCTGAGCGCGCCCGGCGGGTTGCCCACCACGACGTCGCCGACGAAGAGCAGGCGACGTGCCGGCCAGTGCAGCGCGATCTCGCCCGCCGACTTGCCGGCCGCGGCGACCACCTGCAGCGGCCCGATGACGTCCCCGACCGCCAGGTGATCGTCGATCACCGCGCCCTGTCCTTCCGCGTAGCCGGCATCGGCGGCGTGGATCGCCGTCCGCGCGCCGGTGCGCGAACGCACGCGGTTCGCGTCGCGCACGTGGTTGCGGTTGGTGAGGAGGATGCGGCTGACGCCGCGATGGACGAGCTCGGTCAGGTCTTCCGGCGTCGCCTCCGCCGGGTCGATGCAGAGATTGCCGCCCGGCAGTTGCAGCAGGTAACCGTTGAAGTTGTAGCCGTGCGGCGGCGACAGCCAGGACCAGGTCCAGATGTCGGGCAGGATCTCGACCATCGCCGGGACCTTACCAGCTAGGCCTCGCAGCGACCAGCGCGCGATCGCCGGCCGGCGCCTGCGGCTCACGCGACGTCGAGGCGGATCTCGCGACGGCCGCGCAGCGGCTTCAGGTCGAACGCCTCCAGGAGCAGGCGCGGGGTCGCCTCCGCTTCGCTCGTCAGACCGAGGGCGCGCCCCAGGCGCGCCACGACCACGGCCGGAGACGCCCCGATCCGGCGAGCGTCCGCCAGGAGGTGGCTCGGGGTGCGCTTCTGCAGGCGGGCGCCGTCGGGCGCCAGCACGAGCGGCACGTGCAGCCAACCGGGCGGGCGCCCGCCGAGCATCTCGGCGAGCAGCGCCTGGCGCGGCGCCGAGGCCAGCAGGTCGGCGCCGCGCACCACCTCGGTGATCCCCATCTCGAGGTCGTCGACCACCACCGCGAGTTGATAGGCATAGACGCCGTCACCGCGCTTGAGCACGAGGTCCCCCACCTCCCGCGCGACGTCCTGCGTCACCCGGCCCTGCACGGCGTCGTCGATGGCGATCGTCCGCTGCGGCACCGCCAGCCGCACCGCCGGCGGACGCTTCCACTCGCGCACCCGCATGCCGAAGCGGCGGCAGGTGCCCGGATATGGCGGCCCCTCCTCGCCGGCGTGCGGCGCGCTGGCGCTGCGCGCGATCTCGGCGCGCGAGCAGTCGCACAGGTAGAGGACGCCGAGCCCGGCCAAGCGCGCCAGCGCCGCCTCGTAGTAGGCCGCCCGCTCCGACTGGCGGTACGGTCCCACCGCGCCGCCGACGTCGGGCCCCTCGTCCCAGTCCAGACCGAGCCACCGCAGGTCGTCGAGCTGGCGCGCCTCGCTGCCGGCGATCACCCGCGGCGTGTCGATGTCCTCGACCCGCAGCAGCAGGCGCCCGCCCTGCGCGCGCGCCCGCAGCCAGGCGACCAGGGCCGTGGCCAGCGAGCCGAGGTGGAGATCGCCCGTCGGCGAGGGGGCGAAGCGGCCGCGGTAGGCCATGGCGCCGGACCCGGGTGGCCGCGCCGGCGCGCGGCCACCCGGGATCAGAGCAGCGACTTCATCTCGCTGATCAGCTTGGTGATGCTGTCCTTGGCGTCGCCGAACAGCATCATGCAGCGCTCGTTGTAGTAGAGCTCGTTGTCGACGCCGGCGAAGCCGGGGCGCATGCTGCGCTTGAGGACGATGATCGACTTCGCCTTCTCGACGTCGAGGATCGGCATGCCGTAGAGCGGGCTCGCCTTGTTGGTGCGCGCCGCCGGATTGGTGACGTCGTTGGCGCCGACGACGAGGACGATGTCGGCCTCGGGGAAGTACGGATTGATCTGCTCCATCTCGACCAACTGCTCGTAGGGCACGTTGGCCTCGGCGAGCAGGACGTTCATGTGCCCCGGCATGCGACCGGCCACCGGATGGATCGCGTACTTCACGTCGACGCCGCGCTCGCCGAGGATGCTCGCCAGCTCGGCGACGGCGTGCTGCGCCTGGGCGACGGCCATGCCGTACCCCGGCACGATGATCACCCGCGCCGAGGTCTCGAACAGGGTCGCCGTCTCGTCCGCCGTGATGCTGCGCACCGTCCCCTTGGCCTCGGCCGCCGCCGCGGCCGCGTCCTCCGACGCGACGGCGCCAAAGGCGCCGAAGAGCACGTTGGTCGCCGAGCGGTTCATGGCGCGGCACATCAGCAGCGAGAGCAGGAAGCCGGAGGTGCCGTCGAGCGAGCCGGTGACGATCTGGATCTTGTTCATCAGCACGAAGCCCATCGCCGCGTCGGCGAGGCCGCCGTAGGAGTTGAGCAGGGCGATGACCACCGGCATGTCGGCGGCGCCGATGGGGATGACCAGCATGAGGCCGAAGACGAAGGCCAGGGCGACCATGAGGTAGAACATCGGCGTCGCCAGTTGGGTGCCGATCAGGTAGGCGGCGATGGCGCCGATCACGCCGAGCAGGGCCAGGCTGACGATGTTCTGGCCGCGATAGGTGATCGGCCGCCCGGGCAGCAGCTCCTGCAGCTTCGCCGCCGCGATCAGCGAGCCGGTGAAGGTGAGACCGCCGACGATGACCTCGAAGCTCAGCGCCGTCAGCGTCACCCGGCCGAGCTCGCCCTGGAAGCGGAAATACTCGGAGACGCCGACCAGGCAGGCGGCCAGCGCGCCCAGCGAGTGCGAGAACGCCGTCCGCTGCGGCACCGCCGTCATCGGGATGCGCAGGCCCATCCAGCCGCCGCCGACGGCGCCGATCGCCAGGCCGAGGAAGATCCAGGTGTAGTGGACGATGTGATGGTGGAAGAGCGTGCCGACCACGGCCAGCACCATGCCGTAGGCCGCCAGGAGCATGCCCGCCCGCGCCCACTTCGGCGAGCTCAGCCCCTTCAGGCCGAGGATGAACATCGCCGCGGAGAGGATGTAGGCGTAGCGCAGCACCTCGTCGGCGGCGTGCTCGCGCATGTAGACGAGCAGGCCGACGCCGACCGGCTTGGCGATGAGGATGCCGAGCAGCAGCACGCCGACCGCGCCCGACGCCCCGAGGGTGGCCTGCAGCTCGACCGGCCGCCGCTTGCCGCCCTTCTGCTCCTCCGCGGTCTTGAACATGCGCAGCATGCGGTCGGTGATGAGGAACCCGCCGAAGGCGTTGGTCGCCGAGCAGGTGACCGCGATGAAGCCGAGCAGCGAGCACACCCAGCCGTTCTCGACGTCGCTGTAGTCGCTGCCCGCCACCACCAGCGACCCGACCAGCGAGATCGCGGCGATGGCGTTGGTCGCCGACATCAGCGGCGTATGGAGGAGCGGCGGAACCTTGGTGATGATGTGGTAGCCGAGGAAGCCGGCCAGGAGGACGATGTAGAGACTGACCTCGAGCTCGCTGGTCATGCCGATGTCCCCGTCGCCATCGCCGCCTTGACCGCCTCGTTGACCACCTCGCCGGCGTGGGTGACGCAGGCCCCGGCGATCACTTCATCCGCCAGATCGATGGCGAGGGCGCCGTTCTTCACGAAGGCGTTGAGCAGCTCGGTGACGTTGCGCGCATAGAGTTGACTCGCGTGCACCGGCATCGAGGCCGGCAGGTTCACCGGACCGTGGATGCTGACGCCGTGCGCCACGACCACCTCGCCCGCCGTCGTGAGCTCGCAGTTGCCGCCGCTCTCGGCCGCCAGGTCGACGATCACCGACCCCGGCCGCATCGCCGCCACCGTCTCCTTGGTGATCAGCCGCGGCGCCCGCTTGCCCGGCACCATCGCGGTGGTGATGACGACATCGAAATCCTTCGTCTTCTCCGCCAGCATCTCCTGCTGCTTGCGACTGGCGTCGGCCGACAGGGCCTTGGCGTACCCGCCTCTGTCCTCGGCGTCGGAGACCCCGAGATCGAAGGCGAGGAACTTGGCGCCGAGGCTCTCGACCTGTTCCTTCACCACCGGGCGCACGTCGTAGCCCCACACCTGCGCCCCCAGGCGGCGCGCCGTGGCGATCGCCTGCAGACCGGCGACGCCGGCGCCGATCACCAGGACGCGCGCCGCGAAGACGGTGCCGGCGGCGGTCATCAGCATCGGGAAGAACTTGGGCAGCGCCTGCGCGGCGATGAGCGCCGCGCGGTAGCCGGCGATGTTGGCCTGCGACGAGAGCGCGTCCATCTTCTGCGCCCGGCTGATGCGCGGCACGCCCTCCATGCCGAAGGCGGTGATGCGCCGCGCCGCCAGGCGTCGCACCAGGTCGGGCTGGGTGAGGGCGTCGAGGAGTCCCACCAGCACCGACCCCTCGCGCAGCAGATCGACCTCGTGGCGGCCGCCCTCCGCGATCGGACGCTGCACCTTCAGCACCACGTCCGCCTCGCCACAGAGCGCGGCGACATCGGACGCGATGGTCGCCCCGGCGGCGCTGTAGGCCTGATCGGAGAAGGACGCCGCCTCTCCCGCGCCGTGCTCGACGGCGACGGTGAGACCCGCCTTCACCAGGGCCGCCGCCGCCTCGGGCGTCAGTGCGACGCGCCGCTCGCCAACCGCCCGCTCACGTGGAACCGCAATCTTCATTCCCCCTCACTCGCAAAACCCTGTGCGCCCTAACAGCCCCTGCGCGGGCGGGCAAGACTCGCCCTGCCCGGGAGCCGGCGCCGCCGCGCGCACCTTCCGAAGGGCGGCATCGGGTCGTTCCGGCGCCGCTCCGCTGGGACCCGTCACGGCCCCCGGGCGCTCGTCCGACGCCGCGAGATCGTCGACGCCGCGCCGCACGAGGCCAGGCGGAGGAGCTACGCGGCGCTGACGGCGCCCTTCACCACCGACAGCGGAACCACCCGTTCCGGGTTCGGCTACGGGGAGCGAGCGCCAGGTCGCCGATGACCGCGGGCGAGAAGACGAGGCTGACGCGCCGGCGCAGGATGTCACCGCACGCGCGCCGCGGCGAGCCCCGGCTCAGCCGCTCGCCGCCTGCACCGCCTCCCGGCCCTTCTCGGTCAACGAGAAGACCGCGCTCGCTTCGTCGTAGACCACCAATCCGTCGCCGACCAGCCCTTCCATCAACTGCGAGAACGCCTGGTGGCCGGCCTGGTAGAAGACCAGGCTGTGCGTGTGCAGCTCGCGAATCGGCAGCGCGCCGCCCTTCTTGGCGAGGAACTTCATCAGTCCCGATCGAGCCGCCGCCGTGTCCGTGGCCATCTCCTGCCCTCCCCTCGGTCCCTTCTAGCCCGCGGGCGCCGGGCGCGCAGCCGGGGCGCCCGATTGACATAGTGGCAGAGTCGATGCCACTTTCGACCGCATGCCCGCCCATCCGCTGCGCCGTCCGGCGCGCGCCGACGCCGACGGGCGCGCCCGACGTGCCCACCGCAGCGGCGAGGCGATCGTCGCGGCGCTCTACGACCTGATCGGCGAGGGCGTGCTCGACCCCACCGCCCAGCAGGTGGCGGAGCGCGCCCGGGTCGGCATCCGCACCGTTTTCCGCCGCTTCTCCGACAAGGAGCGTCTGTTCGCGGAAATGGACGCCCGCCTCACCGCCGAGGCGCTGCCGCTGCTCCGCGACGCGGCGCCGCAGGGGGGCATCGACGCGCGCGCGGCCGCCCTGGTCGAGCGCCGGGCCGTCTTCTTCGAGCGCATCGCGCCGTACAAGCGGGCCGGCAACCTCAAGCGCTGGCGCTCCCCGTTTCTCGCCGAACGGCACGGCCACCTGGTGACGGTCCTGCGCGGCGAGCTGCTGCGTTGGCTGCCCGAGCTCCGCCGCGCCCCGGCGGCGCTGGTCGACGCCCTCGAGCTGGCGACCTCGTTCGAGGCCTGGGATCGCCTGCGCGGCGAGCAGCGCCTCGCGGCAACGCGCGCCCGGGCGGTGGTTGAACGGACGGTGCTGGCGCTGCTGCGCGATCTCGCCCCCTAGCACAGGACACCTCCGATGCTTCCCACCCCGCTCCGCATCGTCGGCGCCGTCGGCTCTCCTTACAGCCGCAAGCTGCGCGCCGTTCTCCGCTACCGCCGCATCCCGCACGCCTGGGTGAACACCGGCTCGCCCGAGAGTCGGACCCTACCGCAGCCGCGCGTCTCGCTGCTGCCGCAGCTCATCCTGCCCACCGCCGACGGCGGCCTCGAGGCGCGCACCGACTCGTCGCCGCTGATCCGCCTGCTCGAGGGCGCGGTGCGCGAGCGTTCCGTCATTCCGCCCGACCCGGCGGTCGCCTTCCTCGACGCGCTGCTCGAGGACTACGCCGACGAGTGGCTCACCAAGGCGATGTTCCATTATCGCTGGGCCTACGCCGCCGACGTCGCCAACGCGGCGGCGATCCTGCCGCGCTGGTTCCGCACCGACCAGCCCGAGGCGATGGCCGTCGCCGCCGGCCGCGCCTTCGCCGAGCGCCAGGTCGGCCGTCTCGCCGTGGTCGGCTCGAATCCGCTGACCGCGGCGGTCATCGAGGACAGCTATCGCCGCCTGCTGCGGCTGCTCGACGCCCACCTGACGACCAGCCGCTTCCTCTTCGGCGGCCGTCCGGCGAGCGCCGATTTCGCGCTCTACGGCCAGCTCACGCAGTTGGTCGGCTTCGACCCGACACCGATGGCGCTGGCGCGCGCCGACGCGCCGCGCGTCGTCGCCTGGGTCGACATCGTCGAGGATCTCTCCGGCCTCGAGCCCGTGGACGCCGACTGGACGCCGCGCGCCGCCCTGCCCGACACCCTGCGCGCCCTGCTCGGCGAGGTCGGCCGCGTCTACGCCCCCTTTCTCCTCGCCAACGCCGATGCCCTGGCGCGCGGCGCCGAGCGCGTCGAGTGTCGGATCGACGGACGACCCTGGACGCAGCGGCCGTTCCCGTATCAGGGCAAGTGCCTCACCTGGCTCCGCGAGGGCTACCGGGCGCTCGCCGCCGACGATCGCCGCATCGCCGACGAGCTCCTCGCCGGCACCGGCTGCGACCGGCTGTTCGCCTGAGGCCGATGAGCCGCCGGCGCGTTCTCCTGCTCGTCCTCGTCGCCGCCGCGCTCGGCGCCCGGCCGGCGTACCAGTATCTCCAGCTCCACGGCCTCGGGCTGTTGTCGCGCGTCATCGATCCGATCGGCCCGCCGCGCGCGGTGGTCTGGAGCCCCGGTCCGGAGGTTCCCGCCGCCGCGCCGGCCGAACGGCCGCCCAACATCGTCGTCATCGTCGCCGACGACCTCGGCTACAACGATCTCACCTGGGCCGGCGGCGGCGTCGCCGCCGGCGCGGTGGCGACGCCGAACATCGACGCCATCGCGCGCGGCGGCGTCGAGCTCACCGCCGGCTACGCCAACAACGCCACCTGCGCGCCATCACGCGGGGCGATCCTCACCGGACGCTATCCGAACCGCTTCGGCTTCGAGCTCACGCCGGCGCCGAAGATCTTCATGCGCCTGGTGGCGCAGCGCATGCGCAGCCAGGCGGGCGGCGCGTTGCACCCGGCGGTCTATCACGCGGAGCGCGAGGGGGCGGTTCCGCCAATGGACGCCCAGGGCGTGCCCCCGTCGGAGATCACCCTCGCCGAGCTGCTGCGCGACCGCGGCTACCACACGCTCGGCTTCGGCAAGTGGCACCTCGGCGAGACCACGGCGCTCCGCCCGGAGGCGCAGGGGTTCGACGAGTATCTCGGCTTCTACCCCGGCGCCTCGCTGTACCTCGAAGTCGACGACCCGCGGGTCGTCAACTCGGTGCAGGACTTCGACCCCATCGACGCCTTTCTGTGGGCCAACCTCGCCTTCGCCGTGCGCAAGGACGGCGGACCGCGCTTCACACCCGCCGACTACATGACCGACTATCTGAGCGAGGAGGCGGCGCGCGCCATCGTCGCCAATCGCCACCGTCCCTTCTTCCTCTACTTCGCCCCCAACGCGCCGCACACGCCGCTGCAGGCGCGGCGCGACGACTACGACGCCCTGCCGCAGATCGCCGACCACCGTCTGCGCGTCTACGCGGCGATGATCCGCGCCCTCGATCGCGGCGTCGGCCGCATCCTCGCGGCCCTGGATCGCGAGGGCCTGGCGGACAACACGCTGGTCTTCTTCACCAGCGACAACGGCGGCGCCAACTACATCGGCCTGCCGGACATCAACCGGCCGTACCGCGGGTGGAAGATGACCTTCTTCGAAGGCGGCATCCACACGCCGTTCTTCCTGCGCTGGCCGGCGGCGGTCGCCCCCGGCACGCGTTTCGCCGCGCCGGTGGCGCACGTCGACATCTTCGCCACCGCCGCGGCCGCCGCCGGCGCGGCCCTGCCGGCGGATCGCCCGTACGACGGCACCGATCTGTTGCCCTTCCTGCGCGGGACGGCAGCGGGCGCGCCGCACGATGCCGTCTTCTGGCGCTCCGGCGGCTATCGCGGCGTGCTGCGGGACGGCTGGAAGCTGCAGGTCGCAGCCCGGCCGGAGCGCGTCTGGTTGTTCCATCTCGCCGAGGATCCCACCGAGCGACGCGACCTGTCGGGGGAGCAGCCGGAGAAGGTGGCCGAGCTGCGGGCCCTGCTCGACGCCCACGACGCGCAGATGCAGCCGTCCGCCTGGCCGTCGCTGATCGAGGGGCCGATCGCCATCGACCACCCGCTCGGCGTCCCCGACCGCGCCACCGACGAGTACGTCTACTGGGACAACTGAGTCCCGTGAGAGGAGTCGCCATGCACGTCGTCAACCAGGTCTTCCCCACGCCCGAGCAGATCATGCCGCTGGCCGGCGACGACTCCGGGCCGGTCGTCATGCTCAACCTGCTCAAGTTCCGCGACCGCGCCGTCTACCGCGACGGGCGCGCCGACGACTGCACCGGCCGCGAGGCGTTCCTGCGCTACGCGGCGCTGATGCAGCGCATCGTCGAGCGCGCCGGCGGCCGCTTCCTCTTCTCCGGCGAGGTCCAGGGCATCGTGATCGGCCGCGTCGACGAGCCCTGGGACCTGATCGGCCTGGTCGAATACCCGTCGCGCGCCGCGTTCTTCCGCATCGCCACCTCGGCGGAGGTGCAGGAGATCGGCGTCCACCGCGAAGCCGGCCTCGCCGGCCAGATCCTGATCCCACTGACGCCGCTGCGCGATCCGGTGTGATGCGCGACCGGGATCACGCGCCGCGCCTCCGCGGCGGCGCGGCGTCGAGCGCCGGGTAGTGGCGGAAGATGCCCATCTGGTTGAAGGGCTGACGGCGCGGCGACGCGAGATAGGCGACGATGCGGGGACGGGCGGCGACGCGGTCGCGCAGCGCCACCAGCAGCGGCAGCGACGGTTCGGCGCCCCGCATGGCGCGCGGAAACGCGTACCGCAGGCCTTCGACGATCTGGAACGCGGAGAGGTCGACGTAGGTGCGATCGCCGCCCACGAGCCACCGCCCGCGACCGCGCCGATTGCGCTGCAGGAGCCGCTCGAGCCAGCCGAGATACTTGGGCATCCGGTTGGCGACGAAGTCCGCGGCGCGCCGCTTCGCCGCCGCCCGCTGGTCCTCGTAGTAGAGGCCGCCGGCGATCGGGTGGTGGGTGTCGTGGATCTCGCCGATGAAGTCGGCGAGCGTCAGTTGGATCTGGTGCGCCTCGACCCGACGCGCCGCATCGGCCGAGATCAGACGCAGGCGCGGCGCCAGAAAGGCGAGCACGTTGGCGGTCTGCGACACCACCGCCGTCCCGACCTTCACGAAGGGCGGCGCGAAGGGCAACGGCCCGCGGCCCTTCCCCTCCAGGATGGCCAGCATCGCCGCCAGACCATCGCTGCGCTCGCGCGCCACGTCGACGTAGGCGGCGCCCGCCTCCTCGAGGGCGAGGCGGATGAGCTCGCCACGCCCCTGGATCCCCGGCCAGTAGTAGAGCTCGATCGGCTTGCCGCGCTGAGCCATGCCTCGCTCCCTTCCTCGCCCCCCTGTAGCAGACGAGGGCGACCCGCTCAGGGCGAGGGTGACGGCGCCCGGACGACCAACGGCGCGGCCACGAAGGCGAAGTCGGCCCCCGACTCCGACAGCGCCTGGATCTCGGACGGCACGGGCCCGGGATCCCGATCGTAGAGCAGGATCGCGGTCTGGATGACGCGCACGCCCGCTGGCACCTGGACCTCGACGGCGTTGCCCTCGACCGGGAGCACCCGCCAGGCGCTGTCCGGGCTGCGGGCGCGGACCGCGGCGCGATAGGCCGCGTCGGCGGGAGCGGCCGCGGACACGAACACGAAGCGGACCACGCAGGATTGCGAATCGGCGCTGCCGGCGCAGTTGGCGACGTCGCCGGCCTCGGGCTGGATGTCGACGCTCGGCTGCGACACCCCCCGGGTGGCGGTCGCGGTCGGCGAGGCGCCGATCGCGGTGCCGGTCCGGGTCGCGCTGGGGAGCGCGAGCGACGTCCCCGTCGGCGTCGCCGTGCGCAGCGGCGGCGTCGCGGTCTCGCTCTGGACCGGGCCCGGGGTGCCGGTGCGGCTCGGCAGCGCGGTATGGGTCGGCGTCGCCGATGGCGCCGGCGTCGCGACCGCCTCGGAGGCGCAGATCGTCAGGCCGCGCTCGACGACGCAGCCGCCGCTGCCGATCGCATTGTCGATGGCGCGGTTTTCGGCGGCGACGATGTCGAATCCACTCGATCCGCTGCCGCCGGCGCAGCCACCCAGCACGGCGGCGCCCCACGCCGCCAGGAACCAGGCGCCGGCGATCCTCCGAAAGGTCGGGCGCGGGGCGCCCAGCGTCCGCTCCATCATCACTCCTTGGGCCCGAACGGCGTCGCGTTGACGAGGATGTTGAGGAAGCGCGTGCGCGACGACGGGTCGGCCGCGAACTCCTCGACCAGGGCCCGGATGGCCGCTTCCAAGCGCTGCTGGAACTCGCCCAGGCGGGCGGCGTCGATGTTGAGGTAGTGGTTGCGCAGGTAGGTGCCGGTGTCGACGTCGGCGAGCGCCAGCTTGTCGATCATCCCCTTGGCGAACAGGGCGCAGAACTCGAGCGCCAGGGCCTGCCGCTCGCCGGTGTTCTGGGGGACGAAGTGGCGGCCGCGCCGCCGCACCGTGGCGCCGCGACGCTCGACCAGGTTGCGCTCGAGCAGGGTGGCCTCGACCTGTTCGGCGAGCGCCTCCGGCACGACGCCAGCGGCGGTCCGGCGCCCCTGCAGGCGGCGAAAGGCCTTGCGCCACGTCGCCAGCGACACCCAGCTCCCGTCATCCGGCAGCGCCGCGATCGCCTGGCTGACCAGCACCGCGAGGGCGGCGTCCTCGATCCCCGCGACGGCGCGCGGCGCGCGCAGCACGCGCTGCAGCTCGCGGCCGAAGGCGTAGATGATGCGATCGCGCCAGAGCAGCGCCAGCAGCTCGTGCGCATCCTGCTTGCGGATCGCCGCCAGGCGGCGGACCAGCGCCTCGCTCGGAAAGCGCTTGCCCTTCTCGATGTAGCCGAGCATCACCGGGTCGACGCCGCCGCCCAGCAATTCGTCGGCGAAGCGCCGCAAGGTGTACTCGTGGCCGCTCAGGACGCGCGTCTCGTAGAACACGTCCTTGATCCCCCGCTGCACCACCGGTCGGTCCGCCATCCGCATCTCTGACTAGCGAAGCTGGCATTGAATGACAAACAACACTTGTTGCCCAGACGCCTGGGCGAGCCCGCCGGCGCGGCGGCACCGCGTGTCGGCCCGGGAGCGCCCGGTGAGCATGGCCGGTGCTGGCAGCGGCGCCGCGCGATCGGCTAGAACGCGCCGCCATGGCCATCGATGGTGCGGCACCGGGGCCCAACGAGGACGCTCCGGCGGCGAAGGACTTCTCCACCCTGGTCCGTTCCGGGTGCGAGGATTACGTGCTGCGCGGCATCGGTCTGCCGATCGCGGCGTACGTGTTCCACGGCGTCAAGCTGATCCTCTTCGCGCTCGGCTGGATGTACTTCTGCAGCTTCACCCCCGGGCTGGGCAGCCCGTGGCACGTCGGCAAGTGGTGGTTCGAGGGCATCGCCTTCCAGAAGGCGGTGCTCTGGGCGTGCATCGTGGAAGCCCTCGGCTTCGGCTGCATGAGCGGTCCGCTCGGCTTCCACATCTGGCCGCCGTTCACCGCCTTCCTGCACTTCCTCCGCCCCGGGACGACCAAGATCGCCCCCTTCCCCACCCTGCCGCTGTTCGGTGGCATCACCCGCGGGTGGCTCGACGTCGCCCTCTATGCCGCGTTCATCGGCTCGCTGTTGCGCGCCCTCGTGGCGCCCGAGATCGGCACCGCCCAACTCCTGCCGATCGTCGTGCTGCTGCCGCTGTGCGCGCTCGCCGACACCACCATCGTGCTGGCGGCGCGCGTCGAGCACCATTTCGCCATGATCGTCTGCTTCCTGCTCGCCGGGAACTGGATCGCCGCCTGCAAGGCGGTGCAGCTCGCGATCTGGTTCTGGGCCGGCGTCTCCAAGCTGACGCGCGCCTTCGGCTACGTCGTGCCGCTGATGACGGTGAACAATCCGCTGCTGCGCAGCCCGGAGCTGCGGCGGCGGATGTTCGTGTCCTATCCCGACGACCTGACGCCGTCGCGCCTCGGCAAGGCGATGGCCCACGCCGGCACCTTCCTCGAGTTCGCCGCGCCGCTGACCCTGTTCTTCGTCACCCAGTCCGGTCCGCTGCTGGTGCTCGGGATGATCTTCGTCCTCACCCTGCACGGCTTCATCCTCAGCAACATGCCGGCGGGCGCGGTGTTCGAGTGGAACCTCCTCAGCCTCTACGCCGCGTTCTTCCTCTTCGTCGGCCACCCGACGGTGACGGTGTTCGACATCGACTCGCTGCCGCTGGCGATCTACCTCGTCATCGGCCTCCTGGTGCTGCCGCTGCTCGGCAATCTGGTGCCGGCGCGCGTCTCCTTCCTCGTCGCCATGCGCTACTACGCCGGCAACTGGGCCTGGAACGCCTGGCTGTTCCGCGGCGACAGCTACAAGAAGCTCGCCCGCGTCAAACGCGCCTCGCCGCTCCTGCAGGAGCAGTTGCAGCGCTTCGCACCGCAGGAGGCGGCCAACATGGACGCGCGCGGCATGGCCTTCCGTTCGCTGCATCTGCAGGGGCGCACGCTCGGCCTGCTGCTGCCGCGCGCCCTCGGCGTCCGCCCGTTCGCGGAATACCGCTACGTCGACGGCGAGAACGTCGCCGGCTCGGTGCTCGGCTGGAACTTCGGCGAGGGCCACCTGTGCGACGAACGCCTGCTGCGCGCCATCCAGGCGCAGTGCCACTTCGAGGAGGGCGAGCTGCGCGCCATCATGGTCGAGTCGCAGCCGCTGCTCGGCTCCACCCTGCACTGGCGCATCGTCGACGCCGAGCGCGGCCAGCTCGCCGAGGGGCACGTGTCGCTCGACCAGCTCGCCCGCCGCGCCCCCTGGGACTACGGCGAGTAGCGGCGATGACCGACGACGCGCTGGTCGTCGGCTCGGGGCCGAACGGCCTCGCCGCCGCGGTGGCGCTGGCGCGCGCCGGCGTAAGGGTGCGCGTCGTCGAGGCGCGGGACACCATCGGCGGCGGCCTGCGCACGGCACCCCTCACCCTGCCCGGGTTCGCGCACGACGTCTGCTCCGGCTGCCATCCGACCGGCGTCCTCTCGCCGTTCTTCCGCGCCCTGCCGCTCGCCGAGCACGGCCTGCGCTGGTGCCGGCCGCCGGCCTCGGTCGCCCACCCGCTGGACGACGAACCCGCGGTCCTGCTGCGGCGCTCGCTCGCCGCCACCGCCGCCGAGCTCGGCGCCGACGCCGCCGCCTATCGCGGACTCCTCGCGCCCTTTCTCCGCGATCCGCACGGCCTGCTCGCCGATCTCTTCGGACCCCTCCGCCTGCCGTCGCATCCCGTCCAGATGGCGCGGTTCGGGGCATTCGGCCTGCTGCCCGCGACCCTGCTGCTGCGCGTCCGCTTTGCCCAGGCGCGGGCGCGCGCTCTGCTCGCCGGCTGTGCCGCGCACTCGATCCTGCCGCTCGAGCGCCCGCTCAGCGGCGCGGTGGCGATGCTCTTCGCGCTGACCGGGCACGTCGATGACTGGCCGGTGGCCGCCGGCGGTTCGCAGGCGATCGCCGATGCCCTCGCCTCCTACCTGCGCGCGCTGGGCGGCCGGATCGAGACCGGCGTGCGCGTGCGCCGGCTCGCCGATCTGCCGCCGGCCCGCGTCGTCCTCTTCGACACCAGCCCGGCCCAGCTCGCCGACGTCGCGGCGCCGCTCCTGCCCGCCGGCTACCTGCGGCGCCTGCGCCGCTATCGCTACGGACCCGGCGTCTTCAAGCTCGACTGGGCGCTCGACGGCCCGATTCCCTGGCGCGACCCGCGCTGCCTGGACGCGTCGACCGTGCACGTCGGCGGCACGCTCGAAGAGATCGCCGCCGCCGAGGCCGCCGTCTGGCGCGGCGAGCATCCGGCGCGGCCGTTCGTCATGGTCGTGCAGCAGAGCCAGTTCGATCCCAGCCGGGCGCCCGCCGGCCGGCACACGGGCTACGCCTACTGCCACGTACCGGCCGGCTCGGAGGTCGATTGCACCGCGGCGATCGAGGGACAGCTCGAGCGCTTCGCGCCCGGCTTTCGCGACCGCATCCTGGCGCGACATCGCATGACGACCGCCGACCTGGCGCGCGACAATACGAACTACGTCGGCGGCGCGATCACCGGCGGCGTCGCCGATCTCTTCCAGTTCTTCACCCGCCCGGTGGCCCGCCTCGATCCCTACTCGACGCCGCACCCGCGCCTGTTCATCTGCTCCGCCTCCACGCCGCCCGGCGGCGGCGTGCACGGCATGTGCGGCTACTTCGCCGCCCGCAGCGCCCTGCGCCGATTGCAGCGCCTGCCGGCCACCGTCGCCCCGTTGTCCTGAGCACGGGCGCCGGGCGGGCGAGCGCGCGGCCAGCCCAGTGTGCTAGACCGGCGACGTCGAGAGGAGAGGACATGAAAGCAGCCGTACTGGGGTTGTGTCTCTTCATCTCCGCCGCCACCGCGCTGGCGCAGTCGGACGCCAAGATCAAGGCGATCCGCGGCGCCAACCAGGCGGAAGAGAAGGCCCACAACCTCGCCTCGGGCATCCACAAACGCGAGCTCGCCGGCGACGGCGGCGCGCCCGGCGAGGGCGCCAAGGAGGGACGGCCGAAACCGACGCCCGACGACAAGTAGCCTGCCGCGCCGGCCGCCACCGCCGCCGCCATGCCCCCGCGGCCCACCTACCTCCTCACCCGTTTCGCCATCCTGCGCCTGCTGGCGCTGGTCTACGCGGTCGCCTTCCTCGTCCTGATCAACCAGGCGCAGCCGCTGCTCGGCGCCGGCGGCCTGCTGCCCGTCGCGCGCTTCCTCGCCCACGTGCGCGACGCCGCCGGCTCCTCCAGCGCCGCCGTCCTGGCGCTGCCCACCCTGTTCTGGATCGACTGCAGCGACGCCACCCTGCTCGCCGCCGCCTGGCTCGGCCTGGCGCTCTCGCTGCTCGCCCTGGCCGGCATCACCAACGCCCTGCTGCAGCTCGCGCTGTGGGGCCTCTACCTGTCGTTCGTCCAGGTCGGCCAGCTCTTCTACGGCTACGGCTGGGAGACGCAACTGCTCGAGACCGGGTTCCTGGCCGTCTTCCTCTGTCCCTTGCGCGGCCTCGGCCCCTTCCGCAGCGCGCCGCCGCGCCTGGTGATCTGGCTCTTCCGCTGGCTGATCATGCGCATCATGCTCGGCGCCGCGGCGATCAAGCTGCGCGGCGATCCCTGCTGGCGCGATTTCACCTGCCTCGTCTACCACTACGAAACGCAGCCGGTGCCCAACCCGCTCAGTTGGTGGCTCAATGCCCAGCCGCGCTGGTTCCACGTCGCCGGCGTCGCGGTCAACCATTTCGTCGAGCTGATCGCGCCCGTCTTCGTCCTCGGCCCGCGCCGGCTGCGCGCCTTCGCCGGGATCTGCTTCATCGCCTTCCAGGTCATGCTGATCCTCAGCGGCAACCTCTCGTTCCTCAACTGGCTCACCATCGTGCCGGCGCTCGCCTGCTTCGACGACGCCGCCTTCGCCCGGCTCCTGCCGCGTCGCTCGCGCCGGCGCGCGCTCGCCGCCGCCGCGGACCGCCAGCCGTCGGCGCCGCAACGCGGCGCCGCGATCGCCCTGACGGCGCTGGTGGCGTTCCTCAGCATCAACGTCGTCGCCAATCTGCTCTCGCCCCGCCAGGCGATGAATCGCTCGTACGACCGGCTGCACCTGGTGAACACCTACGGCGCCTTCGGCTCGGTGGGACGGGAGCGGGACGAGGTGATCCTGGAGGGCACGAGCGACGACCACGTCGGCCCCGACACGCGCTGGCAGGAGTACCAGTTCCCCTGCAAGCCGGGCGACGTGACCCGGCGGCCCTGCGTCATCTCCCCCTACCACTACCGCGCCGACTGGCAGATGTGGTTCGCCGCCATGTCGCAGGCGAGCCGCGAGCCGTGGTTGATCCACCTGATCCATCAACTCCTGCGCGGGGACCCGGCGGGGAAGCGCCTGCTCGCCGTGGACCCCTTCCCAACGCAGCCGCCGCGGTTCATCCGCGCCCAGCTCTACCGCTACCAGTTCACCCGCCCCGGCGACGGCAGCCCCGACTGGTGGCGTCGCACCTTCATCCGCCCCTACCTGCCGCCGGTGGGACGCGACGATCCCGACATCGCCGCCTACCTGCGATCCCTGGACCTCGACGACGAGCCGGGGGACCGCCCCGGCCGTGAAATCGGCGCCGGGACTTCGTAGAGTCGCCCGCGTGCCTCCCGACCCGCCCCATCGCGCGTACTACCGCTCCGTCGCCGGCAACTGGCAGGGCCCGCTCGATCTCGCGCTCACCGATTGGAACGCCTTCCGCGCCAGCGCGCTGCGCCGCGCCGATCGCCTCCGCCTGCTCTCCATGCTGCTCACCGCGCGCCTGCTCGGGCCCTGCCGGCTGGAGACCAGCGTCGACGCCAGCGGCGCCGATCGCGATCTCATCGTGCACACGACGCGGGTGACCAAGTGGGGGATCACGCTGATGCGCAGCGTCGAGCACATCGCCCTCGCCGCCGACGGACGCGGCGCCCGTATGCGCATCGAGATGCGTCTCGCGCCGGCGCTCTGGCGCACCCGCGTCGAGTCGGACACGCCGGTGGTGGTGACCGCCGCCGGCGACGGCGCGAGCTACCGCTTCGCCTGGCTGGGCGCCGCGATGCGGCAGGAGGCGGCGCGCAGCGCGGACGGCAACCGGGTCATGCTCACCCAGACGACGGCCTTCTCGCGCGGCGTGCAGGTCCTCCAGCGGCACCCCCCTGCCTGAGGGCGAGATGCGCGAGCGCGTCTGCTCTTCGCGCTGTCGATTCCCGGGGGCCCCGACCGACGATGGGATGACCGGCGCCCTCGCGGCGCCGGAGCCATCGCGCCATGGAGAGGAGTGAGGAATGAGCAGGGTCCGGGTACTGGTAGGCACGCGCAAGGGCGCGTTCGTGCTCGAAGCCGACGGCACGCGGGACGACTGGACGGTCAGCGGCCCGCACTTCGCCGGCTGGGAGATCTACCACCTCAAGGGATCGCCGGCGGAGCCGGATCGGCTCTATGCGTCGCAGAGCAGCGCCTGGTTCGGCCAGCTCGTCCAGCGCTCCGACGACGGCGGCCGCACCTGGCAGCCGGTCGGCAACCAGTTCGCGTACGACGGCATCACCGGCACCCACCAGTGGTACGACGGCACGCCGCATCCCTGGGAATTCGCCCGCGTCTGGCACCTCGAGCCGTCGCTCGGCGATCCCGACCATGTCTACGCCGGCGTCGAGGATGCCGCGCTCTTCGAATCGCGCGACGGCGGCCAGAGCTGGCGCGAGCTCTCGGGCCTGCGCCGCCACGGGTCCGGCCCGCGCTGGCAGCCCGGCGCCGGCGGCCTGTGCCTGCACACCATCCTCATCGACCCCGGCAACCCGGCGCGGCTCTACATCGCCATCTCGGCGGCGGGCGCCTTCCGCAGCGACGACGGCGGCGCCACCTGGCAGCCGATCAACCGCGGCCTGCGCTCCGAGGGAATTCCCGACCCGGAGGCCGAGGTCGGCCACTGCGTCCACCGCATCGCCCTGCACCGGCAACGGCCGCGGGTGCTGTTCATGCAGAAGCACTGGGACGTCATGCGCAGCGACGACGGCGGCGACACCTGGCGCGAGGTGAGCGGCAACCTGCCGACCGACTTCGGCTTCCCGATCGACCTCCACGCCCACGAACCGGACACCGTGTACGTCGTGCCGATCACCAGCGACTCGCACCATTACCCGCCGGACGGCCGGCTCCGCGTCTATCGCAGCCGCAGCGGCGGCGGCGACTGGGAGCCGCTGACCCGCGGCCTGCCGCAGCGCGACTGCTACGTGAACGTGCTGCGGGACGCCATGGCGGTCGACGCGCTCGATGCCTGCGGGCTCTACTTCGGCACCACCGGCGGCCAGGTCTACGCCTCGGCCGACAGCGGCGACACCTGGGCGCCGATCGTGCGCGATCTGCCGCCGGTCCTCTCGGTCGAGGTTCAGACCCTGCGATGATCCGCATCGTCCTGCCGGCGCATCTCCGCACGCTGGCCGGCAGCGAGCGCGAGGTGCAGCTCGCGGTCGCGGGGCCGGTCACCCAGCGCGCCGTGCTCGACGCGCTGGAGGCGCGCTACCCGATGCTCGCCGGAACCATCCGCGACCGCGTCACCTTGCGCCGCCGCCCCTTCGTCCGCTTCTTCGCCTGCCAGGAGGACCTCTCGCACGATCCGCCGGACACGCTGCTGCCGGCCGCCGTCGTCAGCGGCGCCGAGGCCTTCCTGATCGTCGGCGCCATGGCCGGCGGCTGAGCGCGTCTCCGCTCCGGAATCTTAACCGGAATCTTAACCCGCCCTCCGTTCCGTCGCCGCCGCGGCGCGGCGTACACGCCAGCGCAACGGATCGACGCGATGGCGAGCTCCCCACGGCCGACGGCCCCGATGCCTCCGGCAGCACCCGACCGGGTGACCCTGCCGGCGGAGCGCGCCTTCGTCGTGCAGCTCCGCGCCGACGCCGACCCCGGCGGCGGCGTCGTCCGCGGCCGCATCGAACACCTCACCACCGGCCTCGCCGCGGTGTTCGAGTCGGTCGAGGAGCTCGTCGCACACATGCGCGCGGCGCTGCGCTCGAGCGCCGCGCCGCCCACCACGGAGGACACCGAATGAGCCGTTTGTCACGCTACGCCGCGCCGCTGGCCCTGGCCGCCGCCGCCCACCTCGCCCTGCTCAGCCAGGGCGGCATGCTCGGCTGCACCTTCGAGGCGCCGACCGGCGCCCAGGTCGACGACGACATGGACGACCCCAATTTCTACACCTGCCAATGCCGCTGCAGCGCGCCGGTCACCACCACCGTGCGGGTCGCGGCGCGCTTCGACGATGCCGAACAGAGCCCGCAGCGGATCGACGACACCGACGGGGCCACCGACCTCGACCTCGGCGTCGTGTTCGGCGCCCTGCGCTTCGGCAGCGTCGTCATCCCGCCGGGCGCGACGATCACCGCCGCCTCCCTCCAGCTCACCGCCGATCAGGCGTTCAGCAGCAGCAACGCCACGGCGTGCACCCTGACGCTGTTCGGGGAGGCGGTGGACGACGCCCCCTCCTTCGGCGCCAACTTCGCCAACCTCGCGGCGCTCCCCAGGACGACCGCGTCGGTCCCCTGGGCGGTCCCGGCGTGGGTGGTCAACGCCTCGGGCCCGGCCCAGCGCTCGCCCGACCTGCGGGCGATCGTGCAGGAGATCGTCAACCGGCCGGGCTGGGCGTCGGGGAACGCGCTCGCCCTGCTGCTCGCCAGCAGCGGCGGCCGACGCGAGGCGGAGTCCTACGACGGCAATCCCAACAAGGCGGCGGTGCTCGAGATCGCCTACCGCATCGCCACCGACCAGGCGCTGAACGTCTGCATGCCGGCGTCGCTCAATCCCAACCTGCGCGACGGCAACGGCATGCCGCAGGCGGAGCCGAGCGACATGGCGCTCCAGAACGACTGCGCCGGACGGGTCGAGACGACGCTCTCGCACATGGCGCAGGCGTGCGACTACCCGGCGCAGTGCGAGTGCGACGCCGAGATCGGGTCGCGCAAGTTCAACGCCGTCTGCAACGATCCCTGCGCCGCGGTGCCGCTCGATCCGAGCTGCGCCAACTTCGATCCGGTGGGCGGCACCACCACGGCGACCAACGCCCCGGGCGACGCGCCGGTCTGCGCCGCGACGCGCAATGCCGCCAGGAGCGGACCGAGCGCGCTGTCCGCCGCCGCCTTCGGACAGGTGAGCGAGTGCCTGGTCGAAGGCCCGGCGACGATCGAGATCGGCGACGAGGACAAGGAGTCGCGGGCGCGCGGCGTCGTCGAGCTGACCGGCCGGCCGTGTCCGGGCGCCCAGTGCGCCCTCGGCCTCGCCTACAATCTCAGCCTCGACAAGATCACCTTCGCCGTCCGCTTCCACGCCGACCCGGTGTTCGAGGATCTCGCGTCCTCGGGCAACAGCACGCCCGGCGCGGCGGTGATCGGCGCCAGCGGCCTCGGCACGGTCGCCCCCAACCAGGCGCAGAGCTCGTTGCGCGGCCGGCGCAGCAGCACCACCAGGGCCTACGTGCTGCCGAATCCGAACGACATCGGCGTCTTCGTCGACTGGCGCCATCACACCTGCGCCCTGTTCGGAACCGTCGCCAGCACGGCGGATGGCGAAACCAACGGCGAGGAGCAGCTCGCTGCCGAGATCAGCGCCAGCGGGGACATCGTCAACCAGCCGCCGCGCGCCGTCGCCGGGGCCGACCAGCGGATCGAGTGCGCCTCGCCGGCCGGCGCCAGCGTGCTCCTCGACGGCCGCGCCAGCAGCGACGCCGACGGCAATCTCGTCCGCCTGTCGTGGACCCGAGAGAGCCGCAGCGGCCCGCGGCTCGGCAGCAGCCCCACCCTCCTGCTCACCCAGCCGATCGGCGAGACGCGGTACGTGCTGCGCGCCCTCGACGATCTCGGACAGACCGACGAGGATGCGACCCGCGTCGCCGTCCTCGACAGCACCGCGCCCTCGGCCAGCCTCAGCGTCAGCCCGGCGGTGCTGCACAAACTGACGCCGGCGCTGGTCCCCGTGACCGCGACGATCCGGACCAGCGACCTCTGCGACCCGCAGCCGATCGTCCGCCTCAAGTCGATCACCAGCAACGAGGGCGATCTCGCCGACGCGACCCACACCAACCCGGACATCCAGGGCGCCGCCTTCGGCACCGACGATCGCCAGTTTCAGCTCCGCGCCACGCACCGCGTGCCGAACCGCGGTCGCCTCTACACGATCACCTACGAGATCAGCGACCACTCGGGGAATGTGACGACGCGTCTGGCGACCGTCTCGGCTCCGTATCTCTACGTGCTCCCGTACAACCCGTGGCGCTGAGCGGATGCGAGGCGGCGGCGATCGCCGCCGCCTCCCCTGGCGGGCCGCGGCGCCGGCGCTGCCGGGCTAGCGGGCGAGAAGCTGGCGGGCGGCGGCGATCTCGGGGGCGTTGGCGGGGCGCGGCGCGAACCACTCGTGCGCCTGGCGCAGGCGGGAGAGCCCCTCGACGCCGCGCCCCGTCCGGTCGTAGTGGCGTGCCAGGGCGACCGCCGCCCGCAGCTCGAGCAAGCGCGCCCCCTGGGCGCGGGCGACCGCCAGCGCCTGCTCGAGCGACGCCTCGGCGGCGCGCTCGCTGGCGCGGGAGGCCCGCCCGCCCGGTCCGCCCCCGGCGAGGAGATGGCTGTGGCCGATCAACACCGGCGCCAGGTGCACGCGCTCGCCGCTCTCCTCGGCGACCGCGATCGCCTCGTCATAGCGCCGCGCCGCGCTGGCGCGGTCGCCCTCCAGCAGGTCGGCCGTCGCCAGCATCCCCAGGTACGACGGGCGCATCAGCGCCGCGCCCGTCTGCTCCACGGCCGCGATGCCACGGCGCATCAGCGCGATGCCGTCGGCGACGCGCCCCTGCATCACCTGGCTCCAGCCGCAGATGGCCATCGCCATGCCGAGCACGTGCGGGAAGCCGTGCTCCTCGGCGAGCTGCATCGACTCGCGCAACAGCGCCTCGGCGCCCGCCCAGTCGCCGAACAGTTGTCGCGACACGCCGGCGCCGTAGCAGGCCCAGGCGAGCGAGAAGACATCGGGCAGCCGGCGGGCCAGCGCCAGGCCGTCGCCATCGAGCGCCGCCGCCTCCTCCAGGTCCCCCTGCAGCGCGCGCGTCCAGGCCAGCCACAGGGCGCACGCCACGCCCGGGTCGTAGCCGCCGTAGACCCGGGCGTGGGTCGCGTGCTGCGCCGGATCGTAGCCCGCCAGCCCGCGTTCGAGGTGGGCGGCCGACTCGGCCAGCGCGCCGGCGTGGAACAGCGTCGCGCCATGCCCGTAGTGCGCCTGCACGACGAGGTGGCGGTCGGCGCCCGGATCGGCCGCATGGCGCAACAATTCCTCGCCGAGCTCGCGCGCGACCGCCAGCGCGCCGCGCACGTGGTGGTACGACAGCAGGCCACGCAGGACCGGGAACACCTCCGCGGCGCCCCGCAACTCGCCGCACAGCGCCCGCGCCCGCGCGTAGTCGCGCTCGGTCTCGGCCGCGGCGTAGCCGCTGGTCGCCATGTGCAACGTCGCCCGCGTGACCACCAGGCGCAGCTCGCGCGCCGCACGATCGGCGACCGCGCCGGCATCCGCCAGCGCCGCCAGCGCGGCGCCGCAGTGCCCGACGGCCTCGTGCGGCGCCTGGTTGGCGAGCGCCGCGAAGGCCGCCAGTTGGTGGTACTCGAGGGCGCGCGGGCGCTCGCGGCCGCGCGTGAAGTGCATCGCCAGTTGCGCCGCGTGCTCGCCGGCGCGGGGCCCGAACCCGGCTTCCTCGCGCAGCCCGACGGCGCGGTGCATCCGCACCCGCCGCGCGGCGCCGATTCGCTGGTAGAGCACGTGGCGGTACAGGGCGTGGCGGAAGCGATAGCGGTCGCTGATCGTCCCGTCCGGCCATTCCGCGGCGCCGGCGTCGGCGATCAGTCCGCCATCGCCGGCCAGTGCCTCGCAGGCGTCCTCGACGACCTCCAGCGGTTCGCCGAGCGCCGCCGCGACGCTGGCGACGGTGAACGGGTCGCCGGCGACGCTGGCCGCCTCCAGCGTGCGCTGCGCCGCGGCGGAGAGCGCCTCGATGCGGCGGGCGATCAGCTCCTGCAGGCCGACCGGGACGTGCTCGGCGAGCCCGTCGAGGCTGCCCTCGCCGTGCCAGCGACCGTCCCGCCGGACCAGCAGCCCCTTGCCGACGAGGTCGTCCAGCAGGTTGATCATGAACAGCGCATTGCCCTCGCTGCGCTCGTGGATGCGGGCCGCGACCCGACGCAGGTCCTCGGCCGGGAGGCCGGGAAAGCGGCCCTCGACGTAGCGGGCGACGTCGTCGGGCGAGAGCAGCTCGAGCGCCAGCTCCTGGCACTGGCCGCTGGCGCGCAACTCCTGCAGGAAGGGGCGCAGCGGATGCTGATGGGCGATCAACTCGGCGGCGCGGGTCGTGGCGACGATCAGCAATCGCGCCGGCTCGCGTCGGCCGGCGACGAAGCGCAGCACATCCACCGTCGCATGGTCGCTCCAGTGCAGATCCTCGAGCAGCAGCGCCAGGGTGCGCGTGCGGGTGAATACGTCGAGCGCTTCGCCGAGCTCGCGCAGCCTGCGCGTGGGGCCGGCGCCGGCCGTGCGCCGCTTCACCGACGGCCGGGCCGCGAGCGCCGGCAATTGACCCGCCCAGCTCGGCGCGTGGCGGCGCAGCACCCGCGCCAGCTCGTCGCCGCGCGGCGCGCGCAGCAGACGCCCCATGGCGTCGAGCAGGGGCAGGTACGGCTCGCCCTCGCCGTACTGTTCGAGGCACTGGCCGCGGGCCACCCAGACGCCGGGGTGGCGCGTCAGCTCCTCGGCGAAGTGGTCGACGACCGCCGTCTTGCCGATCCCCGCCTCGCCGCTGACCACCAGCAGACCGCGCGCCCCCTCCTCCGCCCGCGCCAGGGCGCGGTGCAGCGCCGCCAGCTCGCCGTGGCGGCCGACCAGACCAGGCGCGCCCGCCGCGCTCGCCGCCGCGCCGCGCGCAATGCCGCCGATGAAGCGATACCCGGTGCGGCCGACGGTCTCGATGTAGCGCGGCGCCGCCACCGGATCGTCCAGGGCCTCGCGCACGGCGCGCACCGCGACCTTCAGCACCGCCCTGGTGACCGCGGTACCCGCCCAGACGCGCGCCAGGAGCTCGTCGCGCCCGACCACCTCGCCCGGCCGGGCCGCGAGGTAGGCGAGCACGGCGAGCGGCCGGGGCTGCAGCGCCACCGGCGCGTCCCCCTTCCAGAGGCGCACGGCGTCCTGGTCGAGCCGGTACGGGCCGAAGGTGATGGCGTTCGTCGGGCGGTTCATCGCGTGCCGAGGGGTCGCCCAGGTGAGGAAGCGCGGGGCCGGTAGCGCTCAATCACGAGCGCGGAGCGCGGGCAAGGTTCTTTTTCCCCCTGCCCACGGAGGCCCGCGCTGGCGGCGCCGCGCCGGCGCCCGCGGCGTCAGGCGCCGAACAGGTGATGCAGCCCCGCCCACGTCAGGGCGGCGATCAGGGGCTGCATCTTTCTCGCGCCCGCGACGGTAGGACTGCATGGCGCTCGAAGAGCAGCTCCTCCTCGCGGAAGAGCGACCCAGCGCAGCGGTGCGCTGCGTCCCTCGCCATGTGGCCCCGCGCTGGTGACGAGTCGGGCGGCGGCCGCCCGCTCACCCGGCCAGGGCGGCGCGCCGGCGCTGCAGGAAGCGGGTGACGGCCGGATCGCGCTCGAGGCCGATGGCCCGTTCGTAGGCCGCGTCCGCCGCGGCGCGCTCTCCGATATCGGCCAGCAGACGGGCGCGCGCCGCCCAGTAGGGCTGGTAGTCGGCCAGGCGGCGCGCGTCGCCGATCGCATCCAGCGCCGCCAGTCCGGCGGCGGCGCCGCGCCGCTCCGCCACCGCCACGGCGCGGTTGACCGCCACCACCGGCGAGCCCGTCATCTCCAGCAGCAGATCGTACAGGCGCTCGATCGCCTCCCAGTCGGCGCCGCCGCCCCGGCGCCGCACCACGTGCGCCGACTGCACCGCCGCTTCGAGCTGGTAGCGCCCGAGGCCCGGCAGGGCGCTGGCCCGCCGCAGCAGCGTCTCCGCCTCGTCGATCAGCGCCCCGTCCCAGGCGGCCGGATCCTGCTCGGCCAGCGGGACGTAGTCGCCGTCGGCGTCGCGACGCGCCGCCCGCCGGGACTGCGCGTAGAGCATCAGGGCCAGCAGACCGAGCGCCTCCGCCTGGTCGGGCAGCAGCGACGCCACCAGCCGTCCCAGCCAGATGCCCTCGTCGGCGAGGTTGCGCCGCCGCGCCTCGGTGCCGGAGGGATCGGACCAGCCCTCGCAGAAGGCGGCGTAGATCGCCTCGAGGACGGCGTCGAGGCGCTCCGCCATCTCGCCGCGGCCGGGGACCTGGAACGGGATGGCGGCGTCGCGGATCTTGCTCTTGGCGCGCACCAGGCGCTGCGCCATCGTCGCCGGCGAGACGAGGAAGGCGGAGCCGATGGCGGCGGCGTCGAAGCCGAGGATGGTCTGCAGGATGAGCGGCGCGCGCACGCCGGCGGCGATCGCCGGATGCGCGCAGGCGAACATCAGGGCGAGGCGCTCGTCGGGCAGCGCCGGCTGCGCCGCCGCCGCGGCGACCTCGTCGGCCATCAGTCGGAGGTGGGCCGCCGCCTCGCTGCGGCTGCGCCGCCGCCGCGCCGCGTCGATCTGGCGGCGGCGCGCCACGGTCGTCAACCAGGCCTCGGGGTTGCGCGGCACGCCGTCGCGCGGCCAGTCGGCGAGGGCGCTGGCGAACGCCTCCGCCAGCGCGTCCTCGGCGCCGGCGACATCGCCGGTGCGCGCCGCGAGATAGGCGACCAGCTTGCCGTAGCTGCGCCGCGCCACCGCCGCCGCCGCCGCGCGCGCCGCGCCGCCGTCGCCCTCGTCCATGCGGAGCGGCGCCCGGCTACGGCAACGGCCAGATCGGCCGCACCTCGACGACGCCGCGGCTGGCGCTCGGACAGCGCGCCGCCCAGGCGAGCGCGGTGTCGAGATCGGGCACGTCGATGATGTGGAAGCCGCCGAGCTGTTCCTTCGCCTCGGCGTAGGGCCCGTCGACGACCGTCGTCCTGCCGTCGACCAGGCGGACGCTGGTGGCGGTGCCGGCGCCGCGCAGGCGCTCGCCGCAGACGTAGATGCCGGCCTTCCTCATGGTTTCCGCGTAGGCGGCACAGGTCGGCATGCGCTCGTCCATCCTGTCCACCCGTTCCGCGTCGTCCTCGTAGATCAGCAGCATGTACCGCATGGCGTCTTCCTCCTACGCCGTCGTCGTTCGCGCCTGGCGGCAATCGACACTGCCGCGCCGGCCTTGCCCAAGAATTCGCTGCTCCGCGAGGCAGCCCCAGGTTGTTAGGTTGCTACGTTGTTAGTTGTTAGGCCTGAACGGCCTCTGAGACTAAGAACCTAACAACTAACAACCTAGCCCGGATTATTCACACTTTCGACGGCGCGGCCAGTGTTCGAGGCGTAAAGGGCGCCAGATGAGGTGCGGCAGAGCGGCGAGCGGGGTGTAGCGGGTCAGTGAGCGGCAAGTGCGGGTCGTAGGTAGACCGCGGATGATCCCGAGAGACGCGATGAGATCAAAGAAGCGCGCGGACGACCCGCGCACGGACATAGCACCGCCGTGCGCCCCGATCGGGGCGCCGCGGCGAGCGAGGTTTCAGCGAGGGGGAGGCGGGGGCGTGCGGCTATCCCGGCGCGCCGAGGGGGGCCATGTGGGTGAGGACGCGCTCAAACAGCGCCTGCCCCGGCCACCCGCTGGCGAGGTGGAACCACACCCGGCGCACCGAGCGGTGAACGCGGGCGCCCACTTTGAACAGACGCCCGCGCAGCGTGGCCATCGTGCTGCGGGCCAGCTCGGTCCCGACGAGCACGCGGCGGCGGAAGAGCACTGCCAGGTTGTACGCGTACGCATGCAGTTGGAGCCGGAAGGCATTGGCGCGATAGGCCGCACACGACAGCCGATCGGCGGCCAGATCGTTCTTGAGTTCCTTGATGTAGTTCTCGGCCTGCCCGCGTTGCTCGTACCAGTGGAAGATTTGCTGAGCCCGGCCGCGGCGGTTGGTCACCACGAAGCGCAGATTCCGTCCCTCGGCGGTGCGTTCGATCTTGGCCACCACGCGGCGCGGGCGGTGCCAACTGTGGGCTTGGTAGGAAAAGCTGGCATACAGCCGCACGCGCGCCCCGCGCCGTTCCCAGAGCGCTTCGGCCTTCTCGCACAGCGGCTGCACCAGGGTCTGCAGTCTGGAGTTGCGGGCAAAGCCGATCGCGTAACGCAGCCCGTGGCGCTCGGCATACGCGAGCAGATCGGGCTTGGCGAACTCCCCATCGGCGCGCAGCGCCAGCGGCTGGGCGGGACCGAAGTGGCCGCGCAGCCGCGCCAGCAACGGGCGCAGCAGCGGGATCACCTGGCGGCTCCCCATGGCGTTGCCGGGCCGCAGCCGCGAGCCCAGCAGCAGCCCGCTGCGCCCGTCGAAAATCAGCACGGGGTGATACATGTAGCCGCCGTAGTGCTGATTGAAGAACGTGAAGGGCTGCTGGCCGTGGGTCGGATCCTCGGTGGAATCTACATCCAGGATGATCTCGTCGCGCGGACCGCGCGGTTCATAGCGACACAGCCATTCGGTGCCCTGCGTCTCCAGCAGCCGGATCGACTCCCACGCGACCCCGTTCTCCAAGCGCGACAGCGTCGGCTGCGACGCCAACGCGGTCAGGCCGCGCGCCGCCACCGTGCACAGCGTCGGATCGCGCCGCAGCGCCGTCGCGTCGTTGGCGTCCTCGTAGCCGGCGGCAATTTGATACAGCCGCTGACGCAGCAGCGTCAGCAATTCGTGCTCGGTGAACCGCGTGTCGCGCGGGTCGGCGATCAACGTCGGCAATGCTGCCGTCACCCCGACCCGCTCATCGAATTCCCGCAGCAGCACCAAGCCCGCATCACTGGTGATCTCACCCCCATCGAATGCCACCGCCAGCTTCGGTGCGAATTGGAATTGGAATCCCGATCCGCTACGACACTCTGTAGCCACCGCCGCTCCTCCTCTCTGCTTCGATCAAGAGTCTCGCAGCCCTTGTCTGTAGCAGATTTCAGAGGTGCACGGTGGCTTTCTACTTTAGTAACCGTGAATAATCCGGGCTAGCAACCTTTCTTGGGCAAAGCCTATCGCGCCGCCGCCGCTGGAGGGAGGCACAGGACGCGGGCGCGGGCGGGCACGCAGGCCCACCCGCGCCGGCGATCACGGGCAGCCGCCGAGGGCGTTGTTGACGGCGGCGATCAGCTCCGCGATGCCGACCTGGCCATCGCCGTTGCTGTCGAAGCCGGGGCAGCGGTCGACCCTCTCGTTGCCGAGCGCGATGTTGACGCCGAGCACCAGCTCGTTGATGCCGACCGCGCCGTTGCCGTCGCAGTCGCCGGCGCAGGTGGCGCCGCCGGTGGGCGTCGCCGTCGGCGTCGGCGAGGGCGACGGCGTGGCCGTCGCCGGCCCCTCGGTCGGGGTCGGCGTGCTGCTGCCCGGGGCGGCGGTCAGCACGACGCTCGACTCGTCGTAGGCGATGCCGAAGGTCTGGCCGCCGAGCTCGAAGGTCGCCCCATTCGGCAGCCCGGCGAAGGTGCCGCTGACCCCCTGCCCCTGTTGCAGCACGAGCAGGGTGTAGCTCTGTCCGTTCGGCGGCACGCTGCCCAGGGTGAGCGACAGCGTGGCGCCGCCCAGGGCGACGGCGCCGTTGACCACGATCTCGTCGTAGCCCGTGCCCGCCGTCGGGCCGTTGATCTCCATCGCCAGCGTCGCCCCGCTCGCCAGGCTCAGACCGCCGCACCCGAACACCGCCGTGCCCGGGCCCGGGGACAGGGTGCCGCCGCTCTCCACCGTGCACGATCCGGCCGTCGACCCGCTGCCGCGCAGCGTCGCGCCGTCGCGCACGGTCACCCCCGCGGCGCCGCCGATGAACCCATCGAGCTGGAGCGTGCCGCTGCTCACCGTGGTGCCGCCGGCGTACGTCGCGGTGCCGCTCATCACCACGACCCCGGCGCCGGCGACGGTGATGCTGCCGCTGCCGCCGACGGCGCCGTCGATGGTCAGCACCGCCGGCGCGTCGAAGGCGCGCACGTCGATCGCGGCGTTGACCGTAACCGGGCCGCTGATGCTGGGCGTGCCGTAGGCGAGGATGCCGCCGCCCTCGAAGACCAGCGGCTCGGCGAGCGCGAAGCTGCTGCCGGGCGCGAAGGACAGGTTGCCGCCCTTGACGGTGGTGCCGCCGCCGGCGCTGCCCAGGGCCATGGCGTCGGCGAGGTAGAGCGCGCCAATGTGGCTCGTGGTGGTGCCGCTGTAGGTGTTGGCGCCGCCCAGGGTCAGCGCTCCGACGTTGGTCTTGCGCAGATCGCCGGCGCCGCTGATGACGCCGGTGACCAGGATGTCGCCGAGGGTATTGAAGGTCAGGGTGTGGGCTCCGAGATCGATGTCGGCCTGGATCCGCGTCTGCCGACCCGACGACGCGATGGTGGCCTGGGCGCCCAAGAGCAACGGGATCCGCCACACCAGGTTGGGATTACCGGTGCCGGGGTTTGACAGCGTCGCCGACCCTTCGAGGTTCACCGGCTTGCCGGTGAAGGCGTAGTCGCCGGCGCCCACCTGCGTCGCGATGTCGAGAAAGGTGACGTGCAGGCCGTTGAGATCGTTGTCGGCCGCGTAGGGAGCGTCGAGGGCGGGGAACTCGAGCTGGACGCCGGCCTCGTTGTCCTTCGGCGCCGTGCCGTTCCAGTTGGCGGGGTTGGACCACTTGCCGTCGCCGCCGCCGCCGGTCCAGGTGTAGCTGGCGGCGCCCGCCGCCGACGGGCCGGCGAGCGTCAGCAGCGCGACCAATAGCCACCCGCCCCGCCGCCGCCCGCGCTCGTTCACGCCGTCGCCAGTCCGATCCCGTCGCTCGCTCCGCATGCGCTCTCCCCGCTGGCGGGCATGATTGACCAGTCGCCCGCTAGTGGCAACGACTACCAACCCCGCGACCGGTTCCGCCAACGCGCCCGCCCATGGACGAAGCCGGCCGGAATGTGCTCCAGAACCGGACATGACTGAATCGCCGCGCGACGGCATGGTCCGGCTCACCCACATCATCTACGCCCTGCACGCCTTCAGCGCCGTCATGGGCGTCATCTCCTCGGCCGCCATCGTCACCGCCTTCCTCACCGGCTGGCCCTCGATCCTCGCCGTGGTGCTCAACTACGCCCGCCGCGGCGAGGTGCGCGGCACCTATCTCGAATCGCACTTCCGCTGGCAGATCCGCACCTTCTGGTTCGCGCTGCTGTGGGTCGTCATCGCCGTGCTGGCGTTCGCGACGGTCATCGGCATTCCGTTCGCCTGGCTGCTGGTGGTCGGCACCGGGATCTGGGTGCTGTATCGCATCCTGCGCGGCTGGCTGGCGCTCAACGACGGCCGCGCCATCGGCGCGTGAATCGGCGGGCTCGACGCATGCGCATCGCGACCTGGAACGTGAATTCGCTGAAGGCCCGGCTCGAGAAGGTCACCTGGTGGCTCGAGCGGGCGCGGCCCGACGTCCTGTTGATGCAGGAGACCAAGCTCGCCGACGGCGACGTGCCGGCGCTGGCCTTCCGGGCCGCCGGCTACGAGCTGGCGCACCACGGCGAAGGGCGCTGGAACGGCGTCGCCATCGCCAGCCGGGTGGGGATCAGCGGCGTGACCAGCAACTTCGGCCACCCGCTGCGCCCGGCGCGCACGGCGGAGGTCGGCGACGACGAGCCGCTCGCCGAGGCGCGGATGATCGCCGCCACCTGCGGCGGGGTGCGCGTCGTCAGCATCTACGCCCCCAACGGCCGCGCCGTCGATTCGCCCTTCTACCGCGCCAAGCTCGCCTGGTTCGACCGCCTGGCCCGCTGGCTCGCCGAGGCGGCGCGACCCGACGAGCCGCTGGCGGTGGGCGGCGATTTCAACGTCGCGCCGGCGGACGACGACGTCTGGGATCCGCACCTCTGCCGCGGCGGCACCCACGTCTCGCCGCTCGAGCGCGCCGCCTTCGCCCGTCTCTGCGACTGGGGCCTGCGCGACGCCTACCGTCTGCACCACCCGGAGCCTGGGCGCTACACCTGGTGGGACTACCGCGCCGGCAGCTTCCACAAGAACCACGGCATGCGCATCGATCACCTGCTGGTCACCGAACCGCTGGCGGCGCGCACCATCTGGGCGGAGATCGACCGCGAGGCCCGCAAGGGCAAGCCGGTGCCGTCCGACCACACCCCGCTGGTCATCGATCTCGACCAGCCCGGGGTCCCCTTCGACCCTGGCTGGAAGTCGGCGGCCGGCCGCATCGCGGCTCGCCAGGCGGCGACCGGCTGAGCCGCCTCCCGGGCCAGCGCGTTCCCGCCGCGGGAGTGCGCGCGCTCCTCGACGCGACTCAACCGAGGGTGGAGGCGTCGGCGGCGCGCGCATGCGACAGGTCGCGCGGCAGGACCACCCGGAAGGTCGATCCCTCCCCGACCGCGCTCTCGACCGTGATCGACCCGTGCAGCAGGTCGAGCAGCTTGTGCACGACGTACAGCCCCAGCCCGACCCCGGAGACGTGGGCGGTGTCGACGTCGCCGCCCTGGCGGAAGGGCTCGAAGATGATCGGCAACACGTCGGGCCTGATGCCCGCGCCGGTATCGGAGACCGCGATTTCCACGCCCGCCGGGTGCGGCCGCGCGCTCAGCGTCACGCTGCCCTGGGCGGTGAACTTGAACGCGTTGCCGAGCAGATTGCGCACGATGACCTTCAGCTTCACCGGATCGGTGTGCAGCGTCGGCAGCCCGGGCGCGAGATCGAGCTTGAGCGGCACGCCCGACTTCAGCCCCAGCGACCCGGCGTTCTGACCCAGCGCCTGGAGCCACTCGTCGAGCGTGATCGGTTCCACGTCGAGCGGCGCCAGGCCGCGCTCCAGGCGGCTGAGATCCAGCGTCGCGTTCACCATCTCCAGCAGGTCGCGGGCGCTCGCTTCGATCCGCCGCACCACCTCGCGCTGCTCCGCCGCCAGGGCGCCGAACTCGTCCTCGCGCAGCAGGTCGGCGTATCCGAGGATGATGTTCAACGGCGTGCGCAGCTCGTGCGACATGGTGGCGACGAAATCGGACTTGAGCCGGTTCGATTGTTCCAGCTCCTGCCGCACGCGCGCGTGCTCGAGGGCGAGCGACGCCATCTGGGCGATGCCGCGCCCGATGCGCACGTCGACGGCGGTGAAGGCCGCCCGCGCCTCGCGCCGGCTGGCGACCTGCACGCCGATGATCTCGTCGCCGCAGCGCAACGCGATGCAGAGCTGCCGGCTGGCGCACTGTTGCGGCGTGCAGAGCAGCTCGATCGCGGTCGGCTCCCGCTCGATCACGTCGTCGGTCTCGAGCTGCCCGAGCAGCTCCCGCATCGTCGCCAACGGCACCGCCATGGCGCGGGCGATCGACTGTTCCTCCGGCGCGGCGCCGGACGTCGCGATCGGCCGGAACACCTGCGAGTCGTGCTGCCAGAGCAGCGTGTGACTCGAATCGCAGCACAGCACCTCGGCCGTGACCTCGCACAAGGTCGCGAGCAGCGCCGGCGAGGCCAGGGTCGTGATGAGCGTGCGGCCGACGCGGTGCAGCGCCGCGGCGACGGCGTTGTCCTCGGCCAACGTCGCCGCCACCCGCCGCCGCTCGCGCCGCACCGCGACGTCGCGCAGCTCCCGCTCGATCGCCGGGCAGAGGCGGGCCGGGGCGCCCTTCATCACGTAGTCGTGCGCCCCCGCCTTCATCACCGCCACCGCGGTGTCCTCGCCGATCGCTCCCGAGACGACGATGAAGGGCAGGTCGAGGCCGCACTCCTGCAGCACGCGCAGGGCCTCGAGGCCGCTGAAGCGCGGCAGCTCGTAGTCCGAGAGGACGCAATCCCAGGCGCCCTCGGCGAGGGCGGCGCGCAGCGCCTCCGCCGTTTCGACACGCTGGGAGACGGGCGCATAGCCGCCGCGGCGCAGGTGCGCCAGGACCAGCGCGGCGTCGTCCGGGGAATCCTCCACCAGGAGGACGCGCAGCGGGATCGGCGTCGTCTCGCGGCTCACGCCACCCCCCCGTCCTCGGGGGCCTCTCCGCCCCCGCCGAGGGTGAAGGAGAAGGTGGCGCCGCGCCCCGGCGCGCCCTCGCCCCAGACGCGGCCGCCGTGGCGGGCGATGATGCGCTGCACCGTCGCCAGGCCGATCCCGGTGCCCTCGAACTCCGACTCCGAGTGCAACCGCTGGAAGGCGGTGAACAGGCGGCCGGCGTACGCCGGGTCGAAGCCGGCGCCGTTGTCGCGCACGTAGTAGATCGTCTCGCCGTTCTCCTCGTTGGCGCCGAACTCTATCTCGGCGCAGGGCACCCGACTACTGTATTTCCACGCGTTGCCGATGAGGTTGTCGAGCGCGATGCGCAGCAGGTGGGCATCGCCCACCGCCGTCAGCCCCGGCTGGATCCGCACGTCGACCCGGCGCCCCGGCGCCGTCGCTTGAAGCTCGCCGACCACCGCCCCCGCCAGGGCGCTCAAGGACAGGGGCTGCCGTGACATCCGATGCCGGGTGACGCCGGCCAGGCTGAGCAGGTCGTCGATCAGATGGCTCATTCGCTCGCTCGCCGCCTGGATGCGGCCGAGGTGCCGCACCCCGTCGGCGTCGAGCTGGGCGGCGTGGTCCTCGCGCAGCAGCGTGCAGAAGCCCTCGATCTGCCGCAGCGGGCTCCGCAGATCGTGCGATACCGAGTAGCTGAACGTCTCCAGCTCGCGCATCGCCGCGTCGAGCAGCGCCGTGCGCTCCGCCACTCGCCGCTCGAGCTCGGCGTTGAGGGCGCTCAACGCCTCGGCGCTCCGCTTGACCTCCAGGTAGAGGGTGCCGTTCTCGTACACGCGACCCGCCAGCGAACCGATCATCCGCGCGTGCCGCGCGTCCTCGTCGCCGAACTCGCCGCCGCCGACCTTGTCGGTCAGACAGAGCCAACCGTAGATGCGCTGCAACGACGAGACGCGGACGGCGAGCAGCGAGCGGAACGGCGGATAGGTCTCGGGCAGGCCGACCGCCGCGGCAGTCAGCCCGTCGGCGCCGCGACGGATGCAGGTCTCGTTGCCGAGCAGGGTCGCGAGCAGACCCGCCTCCGGCGGGGGCGGCGACAGGCGCGCCGCCAGATCGGCGGCGATGCCGCTGGCCAGGTAGTAATGCCACTGGGGGGAGCCGTTGCGGGTCATGGCGATGGTGGCGTGGCAGGCGCCGACGATCTCGCGCGCCGAGCGCGCGACGCTCTCCAGCAGGCGCACGGGATCGCGCTCGCTGGCCAGACGCTCGCTCAGGTCCAGGAGCCCGCGCAGGCGCCGGTTGGCGCCCTCCAGCTCGTCGACCTTGCGCGCCAGGGTGTCGCTCATGAGTTGCAGATGCTCGCGGCTGAACTGCGGCGAGAGGGCGGCGCGCGCCGGCGGCCCGCCGCGCAGCGCGTCGGCGACCGCGGCCAGGATGTCCTCCGGTTCGGCGGGCTTGGCGAGGATCTGGCTCACGCCGCACTGGGCCGCCAGGGCGCGGGCGGCGGGCTCGGGGTAGTGGGCGGTGTAGAAGACGACCGGCGTGGCGGCCAGCGCCGGATCGCCGCGCAACTGGCGGACGAGCTCGAAGCCGTCCATGACCGGCATCAGGAGGTCGGTGATCACCAGGTCGGGGTGCGTGTCGCGGGCGCGGGCGAGCGCGTCGGCCCCGTCGGCGGCCTCGACCAGGCGATGCCCGGCGTAGCCGAGCAGCGCGACCAGCAACTCCCGGTTGGCCGCGAGGTCGTCGACGATGAGGATCGTCGCCACGTCGCTAGCCCCTGCCGGCGTCCACCCCGGCGGCGCGCGCCACCGCGGCGATCTGCTCGACGAACGCCGGCGGCACGATGGGCTTGGCGATGTAGAGATCGAAACCGGCCGCCAGCACCGAGCGGCGGTCGCCGACCATCGCGGAGGCGGTGACGGCGACGAGAGGAATGTCGCGCATCGCCGGGTCCGCCTTCAGCCGGCGCGCGATCTCGAGACCATCGACGTCCGGGAGCTGGACATCGCAGACGATGATCTCGGGCCGCTCGCGGTGAGCGCTGGAGAGCCCGGCCATCCCGTCCATCGCCAGGCGCACCTCGTGTCCGAAGGCATGCAGCAGGTAGCGCATCAGCTCCAGGCTCGCGGGATCGTCCTCGATCACCAGGATGCGCGCCATCGTCGATCAGCCTTCCCCCAGCCGCAGCGAGAAGCGGCTGCCGCGGCCCTGCGTGCTCTTGACGTCGATCCGTCCGCCCAGCAGCTCCGCGAGCTTCCGGCTCAGGTACAGACCCAGACCTGTACCCTCGCGGCGACGGCGGTCGCCGAGGCGCTGGAAGGCTTCGAAGAGTCGCCCGATCTCCTCCGGGTCGATGCCGATCCCGGTGTCGGCGACGTGGATCGTCACCCCCGCGCCGACCCGCTCGGCGGTGATCGCCACGTGGCCGCTGTCGGTGAACTTGATCGCATTGCTCACCAGGTTCATCACGATCTGACAGAGGGCGCGGCGATCCGTGCGCAGGAAGACGTCGCCGGCGGGCATCCGCAGCTCGCAGGCCAGCCCCTTGGCCGCGGCCAGCGGGCGCGCCGTCTCGGCCAGGCTCTGGAGCACCTCGCGGCAGCTCACCGCCTCGATCTGGAGCTCCAGTTTGCCGGCCTCGATCTTCGCCAGGTCGAGAAGGTCATTGATCAACGACAGAAGATGCCTGGCGCTGCCTTGCACCGTGAGGAGCTGGCGCTCCTGATCGTCGGTCAGCGGCCCTGGAAGACGCATGAGCAGCGTGCCCGTGAAGCCGATGACGGCGTTGAGCGGCGTTCGCAGCTCGTGACTCATCGTCGCCAGGAACAGGTCCTTGGCCCGGTTTGCCCGCTCCAGCTCGATGTTCTTCTCGTGCAGCATGCGTTCGAAGCGCTTGCGTTCGGTGATGTCGCGGATCGAGCTGCTGACCAGCAACTCGTCGCCGGCGCCCAGGGGACTGAGACTGATCTCGACCGGAAACTCGCTCCCATCCTTGCGGACCCCGTAGAGATCAATGCCGGCGCCCATCGGGCGCAGGCGCGGATTGGCCAGATACCGAGCCCGGTGCAGGGGATGCTCCGCGCGGGCGCGGCGGGGGACCAGCACTTCGACGGAGCGGCCGAGCAATTCGGCCCGCTGGTAGCCGAAGAGCGATTCGGTCTGCGAGTTCACGAGCACGATCTCGCCGGTCCGGTTCACGATCACCATCGCATCCGGCGCCGACTCGAGGAGGGCGCGGAACCGCTCCTCGGCGCGCCGGCGTTCGCTGACGTCGCGGATGGCGCTGGCCACCAGCACGCCGTCGGCGGTGACGATCGGGCTCAAGCTCACCTCGACGGGAAACTCGCTGCCATCCCTGCGCAGGCCGAACAACTCCAGACCGGCGCCCATGGCGCGGAAGCGCGGGTCGGCCGCATAGCCGCTGCGGTGCAGGAGATGCCGCTGGCGCAGGCGCTCCGGGATCAGCATTTCGACCGATTCGCCGATCATCGCCTCGCCGGCATGACCGAAGATCCGCTCGACCTGCGCGTTCACCAGGACGATGCGCCCCGCCGCGTCGACCACCACCATCGCATCCGGCGCCGAATCGAGGAGTTGGCGGAACCACTGCGCCGACCGCTTGGCTTCACCGAGCGCCGCTTCGAGGTCGTCGATGCTCTTCATCATCCCAGACCCCGGACATTCCCACGAACGGGAAGGTCCGCTCGGGGGAATTATTCCATGTTCTCGGAAGAAAGCACGATCTTTTCGACCCCTGGCGGTTCAACGAGGGCATCGGCGCGTCAGGCCCGCATCGCCCCATCCCGCTGCCGCGACTCGTCATGTCCGCGGCTGGCCCGGGCCCCAGGAACGGACCCGTGATGCAGCGGGCATCCGGCTCGGCCGCTTGCCGCCGTGTGGCGGGTTTGGAAAGAGCAACGGTACAGGCTCGCATCCAATGACCGTCGCCCTCGAGCCCCCTGCGCCGCCGGCGCCCGAACCGCCCGCACGTCCCAGTCTCGGCCACCACTGGGCAGCGCGCCTGGTGGTCGCCCTGCTGGCCCTGCTCATCGTCGGCAGCGCGGCGGCAACGATCCGCGCCATGGGCGGATTTCTCGACAGCACGCGCTCGGCGACGCACTCCCGGCAGGTGGTCGAGGGGCTCAACGACCTGCAGACGATGTTCTTCGACGCCGAGACGGGCCTGCGCGCCTCCGTGCTGACCGGCGCGACCGAACCCCTGGCGGCGCTCGACGATGCCGAGCGCAGCGCCGGGCCGCTCCTGGCGCGCCTGCAGGCCGATCTGGAGGACAACCCGCAGCAGATGGCGAGGTTGGAGGCACTGCGGCCGGCGATCACCGCCCGGCTGACGGACCTGCAGAACCTGCGCGCGCTCGGCCAGACCGCTGGCCCCGCCGCCGTGGGGGCCACGATGGCGCGCGGCGAGGACCTGCGCCTGCTGCAGGCGACGCGGGCGCAGATCGACGCGATCCGCGATGCCGAGCTCGCCCTGCTGCAGGCGCGCGAGGCGCGCACCGCGGATCGATTGCAGCGCACGAAACAACTGCTCTGGCTGTTCGCGCTCGCCACGGTGGCGTTGCTGGTCCTGGCGATCGTCCTCGCCGAGCGCGACTTCTCGCGGGCGGCGCAGCGCATCGGGAGCGAGATGGCGGCGCGCCGCGAGGGCCAGCTCCTGTTGAGCGAACAGGAGGAACAGGGCCGCGCGGTGCGCGATTCGATCATCGACGCCATCATCACCATCGACGAGGAGGGCATCATCCAGAGCGCCAACGCCGCCACCGAACAGCTTTTCGGCTACCCGGTCCACGAGGTGGTCGGCCGCAATGTCAGCATGCTGATGCCGGCGCCCTACCACGACGAGCACGACGGCTACCTGCGGGCCTATCGCACCACCGGCGTGCGCAAGATCATCGGCATCGGCCGCGAGGTCACCGCTCGGCGCCGCGACGGCAGCACCTTCCCGGTCGATCTGGCGGTCAGCGAGGCGACCGTCGGGCATCGCCGTCTCTTCACCGGCGTGCTGCGCGACCTGAGCGAGCGCAAGCGCGCCGACGCCGAGGTGCGGGAGCTGCAGCGCCTGGTGCAGGAGCGCGGCCGCCTGGCCGACATCGGCGCCGTGACGGCGCAGATCGTGCACGACCTCGGCAACCCGCTCGCCGGCCTCAGCATGCAGGTGCAGCGCCTGGTCCGCCTCATCCGCCGCCGGCCCGAGCAGTTCTCGGAAGCCGCGATCGGCGTCGCCACCCAGGTCCTGGGCAGCGTCCGCCGGCTGGACGGCATGTTGCAGGAGCTCGGCGACTTCTCGCGCCAGCAGCGCCTCGACGCCGCGCCCATCGACCCGGCGCGCTTTCTCGACGCGGTCGCCGCCGCCTGGCGCCCCGTCGCCGAGGCGCGCGGCATCGCGTTGCGCGTCGCCGCGCCGGCCGCCGACCTGGAGATCGCCGGCGACTACGCGAAGCTCTTCCGCGTCCTCGACAACCTGGTGAAGAACGCCATCGAGGCCATCGGCGCCGGCCCGGGCGAGGTCTGCCTCGCCCTCGGCGTCCTCGCCGCGCAGCGGCCGGCCGTCCGCATCTCGATCAGCGACGATGGCCCCGGCATCCCAGACGACATCGACGCCTTCCGGCTGTTCGAGACCACCAAGCACGGCGGATCCGGCCTCGGGCTGCCGATCGCCCGCCGCATCGTGGAGGCGCACGGTGGCGCGCTCACCTTCACCACCCGGGTGCCGCGCGGCACCATCTTCCACATCGACCTGCCGTTGCGGCCGCCGCAGCACCGCCACGCCGACTCGGCCGCGCAGTAGGCGGACGACGCGCCATGCGCCCTGCCCTGCCCGATCACCTGCCGATCCTCGATCGGCGCGGCGCGCCGCCGCTGGTGGCCGGCGCCTACGTCGAGCGCGAGGTGCTCGCGGCCACCGATCTCTGCGAGGCCGCGGGGCGCCTGTCACCGGCGGCCGTCGGCTGGTCGCGCCGGCCGCTGGTGCGCGCCAACCTGCACGGTCGCTGGCCGCGCAAGAAGCGTTGGAATTTCTGGAACTGGATCAGTCCCCGCTTCGTCTTCTCGGTCACCCTCGCCGACATCGACGTCGCCGCCTTCTGCCAGGCGACCTTCATCGACTTCGCGACCGGGCGCTCGCTCGCCGCGATGGCGCTGGCGCGGCCGGGCTCGCTCGACCTGCCCGAGCACGTCGAGCGCACGGTGGCGTTCCGCGGTCGCTCCATGACCTACGTGAATCGCAACGACGGCGGCGACATGACCGTCCACTTCGCCGGCACCGCCAGGAGCGGCGAGCGGATCGGCGCCGACTTCGTGGTTCGGCGGCCCCCCGGGCAGGAGAGCCTCAACATCGTCGTGCCCTGGAGCGCCGACCACTTCCAGCTCAACTCGAAGCACAACACCATGCCCTGCGAGGGCGTCGTGACGGTGGGCGAGCAGCGCTACGCCATGGATCCCGCCGACTGCCACGCGGTCCAGGACTTCGGTCGCGGCATCTGGCCGTACCGTTCGTGCTGGAACTGGGGCGTGGCGACCGGCGTTCAGGACGGCGTGCGGGTCGGGGTCAACGTCGGCGCCCGGTGGACCACCGGCACGGGCGTCAACGAGAACGGAATCCTGATCGACGGTCGCCTGCACAAGGTGATGGAGGACCTGCGCTGGGAGTACCATCCGGGCGACTGGATGCGTCCCTGGCGCGTCCGCGCCGAGCACTCGGGCGCCATCGACCTGGTGCTGGAGCCGATCTTCGCGCATCGCGTGCGCGCCAGCCTCGGCATCGTCCGCTCCGGTGGCGTCTGCTGCTTCGGACGCTGGCGGGGGAGCATTCGGGTCGACGATCGCACGCGGCCGATCCGCGAGCTGATCGGCTGGGCGGAGGAGTTCGACCACCGCTGGTAGACGGCCGCCCGCCACGCGATCGACGCCGCCAGCGGCGTCCCGCGCGGCGATTACGTCAGCCGCCCACGCTCCGCCACCGCCGCGCGATCACAACGCCGCCGAGCGATCCCGCGCAATCGTGCCTTGACCGTCGCGCCGCCAACCGATACCAAACGTTTGTTTGGTCGAGACGAGCGAGGAGGCGCGCATGCGATTGCACGATGTCAATCTGGTCGACCCCGACATCTTCCAGCAGGGCACGCCGCACGAGATGTTCCGCGTCCTGCGGCGCGAGGCGCCGGTCTACTGGCACGAGGAACCCAACGGTCCGGGTTTCTGGGCGGTCACCAAGTACGAGGACCTCAAGCACGTCTCGAAGCACCCGGGCATCTTCTCCTCCGAGCGCCAGGGGACGCTGCGCGAGGATCCGCCGGCGCAGGACCTGCCGGCGATCCAGTCGATCATGCTCAACATGGACCCGCCGCGGCATCGCCAGTACCGCACGCTGGTCAACCAGGCCTTCACGCCGCGCATGATCGCCAACCTGCACGGTCGGGTCCGCGCCATGGTGCAGGAGATCATCGACGACGTGATCGAGCGCGGCGCCTGCGACTTCGTCGAGGACGTCGCCGCCCGCCTGCCCCTGGCGGTGATCTGCGAGATGATGGGGGTGCCGGAGGAGGATCGACGCCACATCTACCTGCTCGGCAACAAGATGGTCGGCATCGACGACCCCGACCTGCAGAGCGACGGCAAGCCGATCGTCCCCGGCGACGCCATGGCCGCCTTCGGCGAGATGTTCGTCTATGCCAGCAAGCTGTGGACGATCGCCCACGAGACGCCGAGCGACGACCTCGCCACCGCCCTCGTCAACGCCGAGCTCGACGGCCGCAAGCTCGACGAGATGGAGTTCAACTTCTTCTTCCTCCTGTTGCTGATCGCCGGCAACGAGACGACGCGCACGGTGACCAGCAACGGCATGATCGCGCTGCTCGAGCACCCCGACCAGCTCGCGGCGCTGCGCGCCGATCAGCGGCTGGTCCCCAGCGCCGTCGAGGAGATCCTGCGCTTCGCCCCCGCCGTGCACACCTTCCGCCGCACCGCCACGACGCAGACCACGCTCCGCGGCCAGACCATCCGCGAGCACGACAAGCTGCTGCTCTGGTATCCCTCGGCGAACCGCGACGAGGACGTGTTCCGCGACCCCGACGTCTTCGACATCCGCCGCAGCCCGAACGACCACGTCGCGTTCGGCTTCGGCGAGCACTACTGCCTGGGCGCCAACCTCGCCCGCCTCGAGCTGCAGGAGATCTTCCGCGGCATCACCACCCGCCTGCACGACATGGAGATGACCGCGCCCCCGCGCCGCCTGCGCTCCTGCTTCATCAACGGCGTGAAGGAGATGCAGGTCCGCTTCCGCCCCGGCCCGCGGTCGCGCTGACCCCCTCCGCACTCCCCGTCGTCGGGCCGCCGCGTACGGGTGGACCGCCGATGCCCATGCCGCCGCCGGCTACCTGGGCGACGGTGGTGAAGCCGCCGAAAGTTCCGGGCACCCTCGAGGCGCGGGCCGACGACTGCGGGCCCGTGGTGAGGCGTCCCCGAGCAGCGCCAATTTGAACCGGACCCCTGACCGGATTCAGTTTGGACCAGATGGTCCCCCGGGTGCGGGAGATGGACGGGCTGCGACGCGAGCTGGCGGCGTGAGCCTATCGCCCAAGCACGAGATCGAGTCCGGCGAGCAGCAACTCGACCTGGGTTCGGGACACGCGCCCCACGCGCTCACTCAGCAACAGCTTGTCGATGGCGATGACCTGGGAGAGGTTGGCGACCGAGTCCTTCGTCAGACCCGTGCTACGGGCGCGTAGCAGCACATTCCCTGGTGCGTCGGCCCAGCGTAGGTCGCTCGTCAGCGGCACGCAGACGACGGTCGGCAAGCGACTGCGATTGAGGGCTTCGCCCTGCAATACCACGATCGGGCGGCGGAACCCCGGACCCGACCCGGTCGGATCGGGGAGGTCGGCCCACCACACCTCCCCCTGCGCGACTACTTCCATTCGGTCCGTTCGAGAATGCGCCGGGCCGCAGTCGAGACCCCAGCATCACCCTGCGGACCCACCTCCTCGCAGACGCGATTCATCGCCTCCGTGACGGCCTCCGGATCATGACGAGCCAGGTATTCGGCCACCGCCTCCGCGTACAATTGGCTGCGCGACTTCCGCAGCCTGCGCGCCAGGCGCTCCGCGCCCGCGTACACCTCGTCGGGAATCGAGATCGCCGTCTTCATACCAGAAGTATAACCGCGCCTGCTGAACGCGGGCAAGCGACGTCTGCGCAGCCGTGGGACTGAAGAACATCGCCCCTGGGCGTGTAAGCGCCAACTGCCACGCTGCTGCCGCTGTCTCCATCCGTCTGGGAGGAAACGTCCCCAAGTATCGCCAGTTTGAACACCCTAACGAGCGTTTTGAACTCGGCGGTCGCCTGGGTGCGGTTGACGGGCTGCGACGGGCGCTGGCAGCATGACGCCTCGCCGGTCCTTCGAGGTCGTGGCGGCCGTCGGGGAGGCCCGAGAAGGTTTGATTCCGGACATGCGGGGGACGTGTGCTATCGGTCGCCAGTAGCAGCGGGAGCGATGGATGAAATTTGGGCGAATCACGGTCGATCCGAAGCTCATGGGCGGCGCGCCCTGCATCCGGGGCCTGCGGATACCGGTTGCCACGGTGGTCGGGATGGTCGCCGATGGCATGGCCGAGGATGAGATCCTGCGCGGCTACCCCGACCTCGAACTGGACGACATCCGCGAGGCACTCCGCTATGCCGCTGCGGCCGTTCGCGAGCGAGAGCTGCCGCTCGTCAAGGCCGGGTGAGGTTCCTGGTCGACAACGCGCTGTCGCCAGGTGTGGCCGAAGGCCTGCGCGTCGCAGTCCACGACGCTGTGCACGTGCGCGAGTACGGCATGTCGAGTGCTGCCGACGAAGACGTCTTCGCGCGCGCCGCGCGCGACGAGCGCGTCCTGGTGTCGGCGGACACCGACTTCGGAACGCTCCTCGCCGTTCGCCAGGAGAAGCGGCCGTCGGTGATCCTGTTCCGCCGCGCGAGTCAGCGCCGGGCCGACGCGCAGTCGCAGTTGCTGTGCGTCAACCTTCCCAATGTCCAGGCCGTGCTCGAAGACGGCGCAGTCGTGGTCTTGGAGGACACACGCGTGCGGATTCGCCTGCTGCCGATCGATTGAGGCAACCCGCAGAGTTCTTACGCGGTTGACCGTTTCAGGCCGCTCCCGGAAGGTCCCGCTGTCACCTTTGGGCACGGGCGGAGGGAGCCTCCCCGACGGGATTTGAACACGGTCAGCCGGAAGCGCCCGCGGCGCCGGAAGAGCCTGGAAACACAAGCGGCACAGAGCCTCGGCGCTCTCGCCGGCGCTCCCGCCCGAGCGCCTGAATATCCCAATTCGTCCCGGCGTTTCCCGCCGAACCAGTGACGGTCACTGGTCCACGTTTTCGCTTCGCCACGTGCGCGCGAGGCCGCCGTGCGGCCCTCCCCCCTCCCTGTCGGGTGTGCATTGCGACCGCGCTTCCTTCGATTCGCCGCGTTGCCAGCAGCTCCGCTGGCCGCGCCGAGTCGCCGCGGGCCCGTCACGCCGGACGAGAGCCGGCGGTCACATCGGGCGGAGCCGCGGGGGCCGTCACGCGCCCGTCACGCGGCCACCAGATCGCCACCACGGCGCGGGTGGCACAGCCAGGCAGCAGGGGCTCGCCCTCCCGCACGTCGGCGACGACGTAGCCGGCGCGCACGGCGCGTGACACATACGCCGCCCGGAGGGACACCGGAAAGCCGACGCTGAACCCGTAGCCCGCACGCGCCATGCCGACCCGCACCAGGCGCAGCGCCCGCGCCGCCGGCTCGCGCTGGGGACCGAAGAACTCGACAAAGCGCCCGACCTGGCAGAACAGCAGCGTCCTGGGTCCCGCGTGACGGATCAAGCGGCGGTACTGGATCGAGAAGCGCAGCGCGGCGACGGGCTGGTGCGGCCAGCGCAGCAGCACTCGCCACGGATCGTCGCCGACGGGCGCGAACAGCGCCACCAGCCAGCCGTGGCGGTCCCACAGGCGCGCCCAGTGTCGGTACGCGGCGCCGTGGCGGAGATGGCCGCTGTACGAGGCCAGGATCGCGCGCAGGGCCGGCAAGGCCTCGGCGTTTCGCTCGAGGTCGAGCACCAGTGCCGCGCCGTTCCAGCGCCGGCGCAGTTGGCTGCGCCCGAATTTCCGCAGCCGCGCCTGGCAGGCCGCCAGCGTGCGGCCGCGCGGGCGGCGATGATTCCAGCAGGTCGTCCAGCCGACGAAATCGACGCCGCGGCCGACCGGCTGCGGCAGTGCGTCGGGCTCGCGCAGGCGCAGTTGCAGCCGGTCGGCGACGAAGCCCCGGATCGCCTCCCGCCAGCGGCACAGGACCCCCGCGTCGGCGTGCAGCAGGATGCAGTCGTCCACGTAGCGCAGGTAGAGCCGACAGCGCAGCTCGCGCTTCACGAACTGGTCGAGCTCGTTCAGGTAGACGTTCGCCCAGAACTGGCTGGTCAGGTTGCCGATCGGCAGGCCGCGCTCGGGGCCGTTGCCGAACAGGCTCTTCTGCGCGGGTACCGGGTAGGCCTCCGAGCTCGGCGGCGGTGTCCGCCGGGGGCCGCGCCGGAAGTGATAGTCGGCGGCGGGGTCGTGGAAGAGGATCGTGCGGGTGAGCCAGCGCAGCTCCGGGTCGCGCACGGCGCGGGCGATGATCGCGTACAGCGTCGGCTTGTCGATCGACGGGAAGAAGCTGGCGATGTCAAGCTTCAGCGCCCACGCCGGCCGCCGGCCGTTGGCCGTGACGCGGCGCAGGAACTCCATCAGGCGGGTGCTGGCCGCGAGGACGCCCTTGGCGGTGCGGCAGGCGTACGAGTCGTGGATGAAGCGCGGCTCGAAGATCGGCTCGAGGCGCGACACCAGGACGTGGTGCACGACGCGATCGCGGAAGTCGGCGGCGAACACCTCGCGCGGCTTCGGGCCCTCTGTGACGAAGCAGATCGAGCGCCCCGGCCGGTAGGTGTGCTCGCGCAGCTCTTCCTGCAGCTGCAGCAGGTTGGCCTCGGCGTCGATCTCGAAGCGGAGCTGGTTGATGGTGTTGCGCTTGTTGCGCCGGCAGGCGCGGTACTGCCGCCACAGATTCTCGAAGGCGTAGAGGTCGCTGGTCATCGCCGGCCGTCGGTGGCCTGGGGCGTGCGACGGTGCGCTGGTCGTGCCCCCGGTCTCACCGGTATGCCTCGCGCCGAGGGCGGACGCGCAGGATCCGCACGGTGCGTCCGCGGTCGTCCACCTCGTACAGGACCCGGTAGTCGCCGACCCGCAGGCGGTAGTCGTCCCGCCCGCTGCCCTGGAGCTTGCGCGCGCCGGGCGGGCGCGGCGTGGCGGCGAGCGAGCGCACGGCGCCGACGACGCGGCGGAAGACCGCCGCCGGCAGCCGCATCAGATCGCGCTCGGCCTGGGCGGCGAGAACGACCTCATGCATCCGGCGTGTACGACTTCAGGAAGTCGTCCAGCCGCCGGAACTTGAGCGGTCGCCGCCGCATGGCCTCGAGGGCGCGCAGGTCGTGCGCGTCCTCGGCCCGCTCGAGCAGCTCGCGATAGTGCTCGATGTCGAGGATGACCGCCGCGGGCTTGCCGTCGCGGAGCACGATCTCCGGCGCCTTGCGCTTCGTCTTCATGTTTCCTTGCTCCCTGGACCGGCCACGATCCCACCATACCGCGCCATGGGGCGCCCCCCAAGGCAGCGCGAGGGGTTTCAGCGCCGGGCGGCGGGAGGCCAGCCTCCCGCCGCACCGGACACGGGGCCGCGCCCCGCCGGCCAGTGCCAGCGGGGCGATTCGACGGACCATGAGCCGCCGCGGACGGCACGAACATAGAAGGTATTGCTCTTATTGTTCGCGTTCACGTTGCCGTCGTTGAAGTTCACGTTCCACGCGTTGGTCGGATTGTTCTGGTAGGTAGTAGACGACCAGTAGTTGTTCGACTGCGTGGCCCTCGCCGCTTGTTCCCGCGCGCCGCCGAACGGCGCGGCGGCCGGACCCGGACGCCTGGCCCAGCCGCGGCCGGGGAAGGCGCCCTTGTGCCTCGGCCCCGCTACGGGGCTCCGGCGTTGACCGGCGGGCAGCCGATGCCGAGGCCGCCGGTGGACGAGGGACCTCATGATCATGGCACGCTCGGCTCCGCTATCTCGTCGAGAATCACGCGCCGATTCTGGCCACGGCCCCGTTGTTGGCTCTTCAGCCAACCTTCATTCTGCCTGGCGATGTCGGTCACCAGGCGGATGGCGTGCTCGAAGGACTTGAAGGTGGGCAGCGCCTGCGCGTCGTGGCACAGGCGCAGCACCACTTTCAGCTCCTCCACCTCTTCCCGCACCTGCAGCAGTACGCGCCCCTTCTCGCGCCGGGCGTTGGCGCGCACGATGAGCTTCAGCACCCGCCGCGCCCCGTCGCGCAGATCCTGCCCGAGCGAGTACTTGTGGTAGCGTGAGAAGCCGCGCACGAGCTGCTCGAAGTACAGGCACAGCTCGTACGCCGCCTTGTAGATCGGCAGATGTTCGGTCTGCGCCATGGCGCGAAAGCGTCCTCGCTGGGGGCTCCGCCCCCAGACCCCCGAATCAAATAATCAAAGTCTCAAAGAGCCAAATGATCGATCATGAGCCGCCGCGGACGGCACGACCATAGAAGGTCCCGCTCTTATTGGTCGCGCTCACGCCGCCGTCGTTGAAGCCCACGTCCCACGCGTAGGCCGGATTGGACTGGTAGGTAGTAGACGACCAGTAGAGGTCCGACTGCGTGCAGCTGCACGTCGCCGTCGTGCAGGCTGCAGCGCAACTCGTATTGAACGTCGGGTCGATCGCCGGACTGACGCGGCCGTGGTCCGCCAGCGTGAAGAGCTCAAACGAGTTCGGCAGCCGCCAGTCCGTCTGCCCGGCGAAGGCCGTGCAGCTCCCCGTGCCGGCCCCACTGCAGCACGCGTCCGGGTTGTTCAACGCGATGCAGCCGGCCACGTTGCCGTTGAGCACCTGGATCTTCTTGAACGCGTTGTACCAGGTGAAGGTCGCGCTGAAGTCGTGGATGCCGTTGGCGTTGTTGTCGTCGAGCTTCTCCCACACCAGGCCGGTCCGGTTGTCGGTGATCGTGCCGTTGGCGTTCACCGTGTAGCTGCGCGTCTGGCCCTTCAGCGTCGTCCCGTCCTGCCCCGACGGCGAGCCCGGACACGCCCCGAGGGTGCCCCCGCCCTGGTCGCACTGCGTCTGTCCCGTGCGCAGCGGCTGGCTTGGCAGGACGGTGCCGGTCACCCCGAAGATGTCCACGCCGCTCTTGATGTTTCCGGCCACCAGGTCAGTATCGCCAGCCACCGTTCCCGTGCCGTCGTGGTAGCCCTGGCTGATCGCCACCGGCGCGGTCCCCGGCGTCACGTTCTGCTGCCCGATGTTCGCCATGCTACCCGTCAGCCCGATGCCGGCCCCACTCGAAAACGTCTTCCCGCTCAGCACGTCACCTTGCGCCGCCGTGCCGGCGTTGACCGTCGTCAGGCTGCTGGAGCAGCTCGTCAGGCTGGCATTGCACGTGCCAAGGTTCGTGTTGCAGGTGCCCAGATCCCCGGTGCACGTGCTCAGGTTCCCGTTGCACGTCGTCAGGCTCGCCGTGGTCGCGGTCAGAGTGGTGTTGCAGGTGGCAAGGTTGGTGTTGGAGGTCCCCAGGCTGCCGTTGCACGTGCCCAGGCTGGCGTTGCAGGTCGCCAGGTCCCCAGAGCAGTCCGGCAGCGGCCCACCGGCCAGCGCGGTCGCCACGTCGTCGCTGCACTGCGTGAGGAACGCCTGGATCTGCGCCTGCGTAGCGCCCGCCGGGCACTGCCCCATGCCGTTGGTGTCCGCCTGATTGAACTTGGCCGCGAAGGAGTCATCGCACTTGCCGTAGTCCGGCGTCGTCGCCGTCTTCACCGCCTTGGCCTCGGCCTTCAGCCGGCAGAAGCTGTACTTGCCCGACGTCTTCAGCTCGCTCGACTGGCACTTCTCGGCATCGCTGACCGCCCCGGCCCTCCCCGCCGCCAGTAGCAGCGCCGCTGCCGCCACCAGCACTCTCGTGATCGTCATGTCCCCTCCCGCTGACGCCCGTCCGACCCGGTCCCCCCATGGGACGCCGCGGCAGGCAGCATCTCGCGCCTGCCATATCCGCAGCGCATTATTCAAGTAGTACATTAGCGTCTGCCGCGGCGATCTCCTGGAGGGCGCCGTTCCCTTCCCTATTGGCAACCTCGTCGCGATGAGCCGGAACCGCCGCCAACCATGTCAGGCGAGCCGCCATCGAGCAGCACCGAGTCCGAGGCGCTGCGGGAGACCGACGAGGGCGTCGAGGTGTGTCGGCGATGCGCCATCGTCCGGGAAGGCCGTTGGAGCAATCGTCCTGGGAGGCCCTTGGAGCATAATGATGACGGTCGCGCGCATCACCGTCGACCCGGCCCGCATGGACGGCGCCCCTGCATCCGTGGCCTGCGCATCCCGGTGGCCACGGTGCTGGACATGGTCGCCGACGGAATGACCGAGCCGGAGATCCTCGCCGCGTACCCCGACCTCGAGGCCGACGACATCCGCGAGGGGCTGCGGGATGCCGCGCTGGCCGTTTGCGAGCGTGAGGTGCCACGCGTGAAGGCCGGGGGAGATTCCGATATCGGCCGCGCCGGCGGTGTCAGTAACTGCGTACCGCGAGTCCGGGTACGCGGTCGAAGTGCCGGACGTTGCGCGTCAGCACCGTCGCGCCGTCGACCAACGCCGCTGCCGCGATCAAGACGTCCATGGTGCCGATGGAACGCCCGGAGCCGTTCAGCACCTTCACCAGCCGTGCATACACCGGCGGCAAGCGATTGTCTGGATAGCTCACGACGAGTCCCTGACACAGCCGCCGTACGCGTTGGCGCTCCACCGCCGGCTGCCGGGCCCCCTCTGCACCGACCAACAGTTCGCACAGCGCGTGTAGCCCGACACGGACCTCTTCGCCCGCCAGCGAAGCGAGCAGCGCCGTTGCGGGACCAGCCTTGCCCCGCCGGCTCTCGCGCAGGAGATCGACGAGAAACGAGGTGTCGGCGTGGATCACAATCGGACGCGGCGCGGGCGACTGCGGCGCCGCGCCTTCACCTGCTCGTCGATCGCATCAAGCGTCGCTTCCGACAAGCGCGTCCGCTGCGCGAGCTTCAGCAGGTCCGCTCCCGTCATCTTGCGGCCGAGGCGCTGCTTGATCGTCTGCGAGAAGGATTCGCCCGGCCGCTTGCAGCGCGAGAGGATCTCGTAGGCCTCGAGGTCGATCGTGATCGTCTTGACCGCCATGCACTGACCATGCACTTACAATCGCCCGTCGGTCAACAGCCGGGAACGCCAGCGAGCGCGCGCCCAGCCGCCCGGCCTGCGGCCTGGCTCGGCCTGGTCGAGCCGCTCCGGCCGTTCCTTGATACGGATTCTGACGCGGAGAGCCCACACCAGTGACACCGCGCGTGCGGTCATTGGTCGGCGGCTGAAACCCCTTGTGGAGGAAGGCGTCCCCGACGGGATTTGAACCAAGCTGAAAGCTTGAAAACAAAGGGCTTTGTGCGCCGCGATGTGTCCCAAATGGCCCCGATTCGGGGCAGTTTGAACACCGGTGTTCAACTCGCGACAAGATCCGTGCAGGCAGGGCTTACATCCCGCGCCCGTCGTCAGCCGGTGCTTTCTTTGTAGTGATTGAAGGCTCGCTGCACGAGTTCGACCATGCTCATCCCATGGCGCACCGCGTACAGCTTGAACTCCTGGTGGAACGCGATCGGGACGCGAACATTGAGCGAGTGAATCTCGCCGGGGACGGGCTTCGTCAGGTTCTGGCTGGCACGAGCCGCCGGCGGCGGTTCTCCCTTGGTCGTGCGTGCCGGTGGCTGCTTGACCGTCGTCACCATCGGATTACGCCGCTCCTTGCAGCTCGGTCAGCTTGTCGATGCGATTGATGATGGCCTGGGCGAGCTCCTCGGCACGCTGATTCAGGCTTCGAAAGGGCGTCTCCGTCAGGGTGCGCCCCAGATCGAAGGCGCGGCGGTACGCCGTGCGCTCCGGGATGCCGCCGGGCAGAACATAGTACCCTGCCCGCTTGATGTAGTCTCGGGCCTCCTCGAGTTCGGCCGCGCTGTCGCCAACCTTGAGGAGCGCAATGGCGATCTTGCCAGCGTCGACCCGGTTCTTCGTCAGTTCATGCGCCAGCCGCACGGTCGGCTCCAGATCATCGAGGGCCAGGCCGGTAGGCAAAATCAGGAAGTGACTGACGCGGGCGACCTCGAGTGTCGCCGCCGTGGCGTGGGGCGCACCGTCAAAGATGACCAGGTCGTAATGGCCGGCGACCTTACGCGCATCTGCAACCGAAGCGAACTGCTCGACGGCGACTTGCGGGTCCGCGCCGTTGTTGAGCCGCCTCGACTGCCATTTGAAGCTCGTGGATTGCGACAGATCGAGGTCCGCGATTTTGACGTTCCAACCACCCGCCGCATACTCGCGGGCGATGATCCGGGCCAGGGTGCTCTTCCCTACCCCGCCCTTCTGCGACACGACGCCGATCAGCAATCCCATCCACCAGCCCCCCGAGCGCTTCCTTGCGTGCATGACCGCAAGCGTTCTTGGACGAAAGCGCGCTATTATACCGGATATCTATATTGTTGCAACACACAATAGCCGCAGCATCTCCACCGTGCGTGCATGCTGCAGTGCTGACAAGCGAGCATGAACGCGTACAAGCGGGACGAGGGTGGACCGAAGCCCACCCTGCCTGGCCGCTTATGCGGCCTGTTCCTGCGGCTTAGCCTTCGGCGTCCTGAGGCTAATCCGGCCGGACGCAACCGGGACCAGATCAAGCTGGAGCGTATAGCCCTCGCTATCCTTGTGCTTCCATGCGGCCCCGATCCGGGTCCAGAACCCCTCTTTGCCATCCTCGCCGTCGCGCACGTGGTAGGCGATGAAGGCTGGGGAATTCTTCTCTGTCTGAAACATGGTGTTCTCCTTTCATGGTTGGTTTCGGATGCGCGGGACACAGCAAAGGCGAAGAAGCCGCCGGCTCATGGCCAACACGGACGCTTGGAGCGGGCCGGCCATTGATCCAGCGGCGCGCCTGGCGACACGCGAAGCCTAACGAGACCAACCGGAAAGGGGAACGAGAATCGGGAGGAGGGGTCCCATTGACGAATCCACTCCGAGGGGAACGGCGCAGGCCGGCAACGAGCCAGGCGGCCGTGGCGGGGCTTGCGCGGGGGAACGCGTGCATGCATGCACGCAAAGAAGCCGCTGCTCTCCGAGCGAACCAGCCGCTCAAGCAATTCGCCTCGTCAACTATTCTCAGCCAAGCGTATCCGAGATGCGTGGAGCTCCACACGCAATCGTGATAGACGACTGCGCACTTTTTCGAACCACGTTGATGATATGAGCCTGTATGATGAAGTCACGGCGCACCCGCGCGGCGCCCAATTTTTCCGGGCGGACCTCCACATCCATTCCTACGGCGGGTCGCACGACGTGAAGGATTCCACGATGACACCCGAGGCCATCGTGGCAACGGCGATTGCTGAAGGTTTGGGCGCGATCGCTGTGACCGATCACAACGAGATCAACAACGTCGCCCCCGCGTTGGCCGCCGCGAAGAACAAGCTCTTTGTCGTGCCAGGCGTCGAACTGTCCACACCGGAAGGGCACCTCCTATGCTATCTCCCATCCCTTCCCGCACTAGAACAATTTCACGGACGATTGAGCATCGTCGATCGGGATACACCGACGTCGCGATGTCAGACCGGGGTTCTCGAGTGCCTGCGACTTTTGCACGAGATTGGAGGCTTCGGTGTCCTGGCACATGTAGATGGTGACGGCGGCTACGAGAAACACGTTCCTGGGTACGGTCCTCACAAAGTCGATGTGCTCTGCCATGCTGGCCTGCTCGGCTTGGAGCTGAAACACGAATCTTCCCCGATTCTTTACACCAATGAGGATTCTGACCCGCAGCGAGCGGCAATTGCCGCCGAGAGAATCGCTCGACTAAAGCTCGGGAGCCGCCAGTTTCTAGCGCGAGTGTCCAATTCGGACTCGCACGCGCTTACCGCACTCGGAAAAAACGCGAGCGGCGATCGCCGCGTCACCCGCATCAAGATGGACACGCCTACCTTCGCCGCTCTCAAGGTAGCGTTCGAGGACAGCGATGCGCGCGTCAGGCTCGAGGCACAGTTGCCGCCTTCGATCGCCCACGTGGTAGGTGTTCACATCGAGGGAGGATTCCTCGACGGTCAGATGATCCACTTCAGCCCGAATCTGAACTGCATCGTGGGGGGTCGGGGAACCGGCAAATCGACGACTTTCGAGGCCGTTCGCTGCCTCTGTGGCGAGCAGAGCGACAGCGACCTTGTGGATTCGGAGATATGGCCAACAAAGATGCATCTGATTTGGCAGGATGAAGCCGGCGTGCGGCATCTCCTGTGTCGCGAACTGAATGGTATCGTTGAAAATACCAATGATCCCGTGTCAGGCCCGTCCGCCTTTCGTATCGATTGCTTTGGCCAAGGAGAGACGGCCAAGATTAGCGCTCAGGCCCACTCCAATCCGATGGCACTGCTTGGATACCTCGACCGGTTTGTAGACGTCCGGCAGGCGCGTGACGATGAAGAGCAAGCACGAAGCGATCTTCTGAGCTTGCAAACCGAAATCGAAAAGGCCGAAGCCAATGTAGAGCTGATCCCACAACACGAACGGGCTCTCGCGATTGTCCAACAGCAGTTGCAAGCCCTTAAAACGGCAGGCGCTGAGGATCTCATCGAACTCCAGCGTAAACTCGCCGAGGAAGCAACACTACGTGAAGCTGTCGCGCAAAAGCTTAGTGCAGTAAAGGACATCATCGCCGGCGGTTCGCCAAAAGCAACGTTGGCAGAGCTGCGTACTCTCGCGGACCCACAACACCTAACCGTTGGTCCCACGGAGTTTCGACTAATTCTCGAGCAGGTCGGGGCCTTCGAGCAGCATTCGGCGACCGTAGATCAGACCCTGCAGGCCGCACTGAGCGGCCTGATCGCATCGACGCGCTCTGAGCTCACGAAATGGAAGGGCAAGGAGAGCGCAATTCAGGCTTCGATAGACGCGAAGCGCAAAGAGCTGGAGGCGCAAGGGCATCGCTTGGACATGGCATACATCCAGAAGCTCGCTAAGGACGAAGCGACGCATCGGCAGAGTGTGGCGGACTTAAAGACGTGGAAGCCTCATCTCAACCAACTGCGGATCAGGCGGGCCGCTGCGCTGAAAGCGCGCTGGAGCGCGCGATCTGCGATCTACACCGCGCGCGAAGGGTTTGCGAGGCGTGCCAATAGGGTGTTGCACGAATCTCTTTCAGATTTAACCGTCACTTTGAAGTTTGTCGAGAACGGGTGCTCACCAGAGGCCGAGCGGCTGATTGTCGACACGATGGGCTGGCGAACTCTACAGGTGCCAGGTGCGCGCGTACTAATTCAGAATCTTACGGTACCTAAACTGCTCGACGCAGTCAGTGCGAGGGATACAAAAGCCATTACCTCGCTGACAGTCGATGGTGCGCAGGTCTTTGATTTGAGGGCAGCGACGGTTCTCCTGGAGCGCCTTGCGCAGCCGCACGTTAGGTACCAGCTCGAACGTTGCGAATTGCATGAGCTGCCGCGCCTATTGAGTCTCGCAGAATATAGTGACGGGATCTAGAACAGCTCCGCTTGCTGCCAGAAGGCGGTCACCAGCGTGGGGCGGCGCTGCATTCGGCGCAAGGCGCGGCGCGCCACGGTGGTGAGCTGCGAGAAGTCCTTCGGACAGAAGTTGGGCAGCTCATGCTTCTTCCAGTACCCCCAGATGTATTCCACGGGGTTCAGCTCCGGCGCGTAGGCGGGCAGGTACTCCAGGTGAATCGCGCCGCGCTGGCGAGCGATGAAGTCCTTCACCAGTCGACTGCGGTGCTGCCGCAGCCCATCCCAGATGATGAGCAGCTTGCCGGGGAGGGCCCGTTGGAGACGGCCCAAGAAGTCGACGATCTCCGGACTCTTGATCGTGCCGGGGTACAGCCGGAAGTAGAACTGCCACCACGTTACGCCCGCGATCGCCGAGAGCGTCTTCCAGTGGAAGTGATACTGGAGGACCGGGGTCTGCCCCCGCGGCGCCCATGTCCGACAGCGGTGCGGGCGCTCACTGAGTCCGCTTTCATCGATGAAGACGATGGTGCGCCGCTCGCGGCGGGCTTTTTTTTAAGGGCGGGCCAGTGCTCGCGTTTCCACCAGCGGATACGGGCTTCGTCGCGCTCCAGGGCGCGCCCGGTCGGCCGCTGGCAGCTCCACCCGAGCTGCCGGAGCAAGCGCCAGACGTGGCCGGGATGGAAGCGCTCCGCGAACTCCTGCTCGATCAGCTCCGCGACGCGCCCGGTGGTCCACAACCCGGTGGGGTATCCGAGCGCTTCCGGGCCGCGCTGCAGGGCGCGTTCGAGCTGGCGGCGTTGCGAGGCGGTCAGGCGCGGTGGGCGCCCCGCGCGCCCCGCCTTCTTCAGCCCGGCCCGCCCGTGGGTCGCCAACTGCTGCACCCAGCGACTCACCGACTGGCGATGGACGCCCACCCGCCGCGCCACCTCGGCCGGTTTCACCCCGGCCTTCAGTAACCGCGCGGCCTCCAGTCGCCGCCGTTCCAACTCATCAAAATCCCGCTTCACCCCCGCCGGATTTCCCATGGATCGTCGTGTATCACATCCGCCGCTCAATGTCACTATATTTTACGATACTCAATAATAGTGCAGAAGCAAGTGACCATGCCGGGCGGATCGGCCAAACCGATGGCGAGGGAGTTTGCGGCTCTCTCGATGGGGCAGAAACAGTCCGTGTTGCTGGCACTCACGCTGTCCGCGAGCGCAACCCACCCACTGATTGTTGACCAACCGGAAGACAATCTCGATGGCGAGTTCATTTATCGCAGCCTGGTCCCTGTGTTGCGCAGAGCCAAGGAGCAACGCCAAATTATTATCGTTACGCACAATGCCAACATCGCGGTCTTAGGGGACGCAGAGCAGATTGTTGTGCTCCGCAGCACCAACGAAAGAGGGTCGATTGCGACCCGCGGGTCGATTGATCACCGGAAGACACGCGATGAGGCGTGTAAGGTATTAGAAGGAGCCCAAGAAGCCTTTGTGCGCCGCGCCCGCACGTACGGGCTGCGAATCGAAGCGTAACTGCCGCCAAATGCAAGCGCCTCCCGCGAGAGTGAACACTGCCACGAGAATGAACAATACCACAGGCGGCAAAGTTGTCGCTGCTACCTCGACAACCCAGTGAACACCGGAGTGCATCTTGATGGACTACTTCACCGTAGAGGAGCTGCATCGGATTGCCGTCGAGCTTCTTCGAAACGGAGAGGAACTTCAGAACATCCTCGACCGCAAGGACTCACCTGGATTACTCGAGCGAATTCCAAGCCTACTTTCTGCGCTGTGCGAGACCGTTAGCCGTCTTCACGAACTTCTTGGGGACCCAAATTCCCCGCTCGCCGACGTAGTAAGGCGCGCTGCAGGGATCCAATACTCTGCCGTAGGTCACCTTGAGCGGTTTCTGACTGAGCATAGCAACACCCTTAAATCTCTCGGCATTAGTCCGGTATTCGTAGACCGCGTACGCGATGTTCTTAGGGAGCAAGTCGATGCGCGTGGCGAGCACGACCTAGAGAACCCCGAGATCCTCGACCCAGAGGTCGTGGAGATCGTCCGTGACTTCAGCACACTCGTCTGCGAGGTGTCCCGGATCCCAGAAGTCACCCGTGAAATGCTTGAAGGTGTTGCGGAAGGGGTCATTGGCACTGCTTTGGTTGTCGTCGATATCACGTCAGCGGCAACGGTCGCACCTCATGACTTCACGGGCTGGACCCTGGTTAAAGTTATCAAATCCGTTTGGTCCGGGACGACAAAGATCCGAAGGGCCATCGGTCGTCTAAAGGAAGCGATAGCCTTCTTCAGGGGGCACAAAGAGACGGAGCGACGACAGGCCGAACTGAAGAAGCGACCGCCGGCGAAATCGCCCCTTGATAAGAAGTCACGCTGACACGTCGGACTCTTCAGGGCGCTGGATGCGGGTTCTAACCGCACAGTCCCCGGTGAGCTTGGGCCGAAGTGCCTAAGGGCGGGTTGCCCGAAGATAATCAAGCTCATGTTTAGATTTGCTATGTAACATAACGTCCTTTATGTTGCACTGTATGCGCCCGCTGGTAGGTGCCCCATATCGACCGCGTTAACCATTTCGAAATCCCAGCCCCTGCTTCCGGGCGAGTTCCCCGGCGTGCCCAGGATCATCGCCGCGGCCGGCGATCGGGCGCGGCGTCGCTTCCTCGAATTCTTCACGGCGACGATCCGGAACAAGAACACTCGGGCAGCCTACGCGCGGGCCACCCGGGATTTCTTCGTCTGGTGTGACGTGCGAGGCCTTCACGGGCTCGCGGAAATCGAACCCGTCGTCGTCGCCACCTACATAGAGGAGTTGACCGGCCGCCGATCGGCTCCCACCGTCAAGCAGCACCTGGCGGCACTCCGGATGCTGTTCGACTGGCTTTTGACCGGCCAGGTGGTCCTGCACAACCCGGCCAGCGCCGTCCGCGGACCTCGGCACATCGTGCGCCGCGGCAAGACGCCAGTCCTGTCCGTCGAGGAGACGCGTCAGCTGCTGAACGGCATCGATATCGGCAACGTCGTCGGCCTGCGTGACCGCGCGGTCATTGCCGTCATGGTCTACAGCTTCGCTCGCGTCGGCGCCGTTGCCGGGATGAAGGTCGCGGACTACTACACCCAGGGGCGACGTGCCTGGCTGCGGCTGCACGAGAAAGGCGGCAAGCGGCACGATGTGCCGGCGCACCATAAGGCCGAGGAGTACCTGGACGCCTACATTGCTTCCGCCGGCATCGCCGAAGAGAAGAATTCTCCCCTTTTCCGTACCACCCGTGGTAAGACGCGGTTCCTGACCGAGACGCGCATGAACCGCACCGACGTTTTCCGGATGATTCAACGCCGCGCCGGCGACGTCGGCCTTTCAACGGCGGTGTGCTGTCACAGTTTCCGGGCGACCGGCATCACGGCCTATCTCGAAAACGGCGGTACGCTCGAGCACGCGCAGCAGATCGCGGCGCACGAGTCGCCGCGGACGACGAAGCTTTACGACCGCACCGACGATCAGATCACACTAGATGAAGTCGAGAGGATTTCGATCTGACGTGTTGGCTGTGTCCCGGAACGTCACCGGCAACCTCTTATCGGACGCTTCCTGCCCCAGTGCTGGCGCAAGTTCGCGAGTTGCCGGCGGTAACGTTCCGGGAAGATCTGGCGGTGGCTCGTTACGCTCGAGGTCTACCCGCCGCGCGCCGGAGCGGTGGTGTTTGGAACTTTGCTCCTCCAATGCCTGTCCGGGTCTCAGCGTGCAAGCCTCAATGGCCTCTCATTTTTCGTCGAGATCACCCACGCCCCCTCCTTTGCTGACTACGAACAGCCACATTGATACCGCGGTGGCGTGCAGGATGAGCAGAGTACTCCATTGCAAGTTTGTCCGGCCGGGCAATCGCCCAGCTCACAGCCGGAGATAGCGCAGTCTTCAGGCCCCGCGTACGCGCTGCAGAAGAACGGGTATCCGCAAGGGATTGACACGGTGCAGCCGCCCCCCGTGCCGTCGCAGGGTATTAAAGGTCGCGATGACGTGCCGGCGTAAAATAGTAACCTGCACATTACCGCAGCTCTGCCGTTGGGAAGGGTGAAGGGTGCACTGCAGCGGGGGCGGATGGAACGGGAGAGAGTGCCATCAGTCCCAAACGGGTACCCACTTGGTGGCACACTGCCAGTACTATCAAGCCCCAAGTCAGATCGAAACATCACACGACCATCTAAATTGAAACCCGTTACAAGACATCCTGCGGCATCAGCAAAAGGATCGCCGGTCGATATACATGTGTACGTCCCGAAATTAACAAACTCCGGTGGCACTTCGTCCAACACATTCCACGGGGGAATCCCAAAGACGGCTTCAACCTGACAGTCAGCGGGAGTGCCGCATGTTTCGGTTACGGTCGGCGCCGCAGTTGGGGTCGGCGTCGGGGTCAAGGTCGCCGTCGGGCGATCCGTTGCGGTCACCGAGGGCGTCCCTTTCGGCGTCGCCGTGGTGCCAGTATCTGTTGGCGTTGGTATCTTTTGTGTTTCGGTGGGAGTGGGTGTAGACGAAGCGCCCCAATGGGCGAGAGCAAACTGATAAGCAGCGTCGCCTCCGAGAAAGATTCCGACACCGCAGACGGTTTCGACGAACACCTCACAAGCAGCTATAAGGGGCGGTGCCTCTGCCGCCAGCAGGCAGGCACCAGCTAGCGCGGCACATCCCGGTTCGGCTGCAAGCGTCACTCTCACTGCGAATACAAGAGAGGCGATGTCGCAGAAGATGCCACCATCGCTGGAATCTGTCTGTCGCAGGTTGGCTTCCAGCAGGTTGACTGGAGTAAACTCGCGAAGCTTCTGAGATCTGGCATCGGCGGCGGTGACGTTCGATATCCATGATGGCGTGGATGCCAGTGCCATTAGAGCGAGAATGGACTGCTCCGAGGCGGCCCACTTGTCTGGACTAGAACCTGAGTCAATATCGCGCCTAAGCGCTGCGGCTATGGAATCGACAGACTGCGATAACGACCGTACGCCAAGTTGAGAGTTCCCGATCTGAACGAAAGCAGATCCGTCACTAGTCGCAACGATAGTGGCTCGGCCATTGTTGCCGAATGCTGCATCAAGCAGGCCCGTTACTATACCGTCGGCTGACACGTTTAGAGTCCCGTTGAGCGTGACCGGAGCTGGCAAGGAAGCGTCAGTTATGGTCTCGTTGTTAAACTCCATCGGGATAAACCCCGACGGCGGACACCCGATCAAAGCGGCGCCGACGGCGGCGACCAGTTCGTTGATGCTGATGGCGCTGTCATGATTCCCGTCTCCGGCCGTGCACGTTGAGATGCCGGTGTTGCCGAGGGCGATATTCACCATCGCAATCAGCTCGTTCACCGTGACCGTATTCCCGCCGTTGCAGTCGCCGGGACAGGCAGACTGAGCGTGACTCGGCAGGATGCGGAGAAGAAGCAAGGCAAGAGGCGTGAGCACGAGCGCGAGGCAACGGCACGACCGGATCATTTCGACCCTCCCCCCCAGAGGCCACTCGGTCCCAGAGCACGATCGCCAAGACCATAAATGCAGACTCGGGCCCTATTCACTGACACGTGCAGCTAGCAGTACACGTCAGGCCACCGCCGCACGATTCCCGCGGCCCGCATTCAAACAAAGACCCGTAAGTCCGCCCTGCAGTTGAATATCCACACGGAATGGCTGCATTGCAGCCATTTGGTTCCTCGCAAGGCAACGAGGTCGGCTCCAAAGGCGAGTTCCAGAGCGAGCATCGGATATACGTATCGTTAAAAGATGCGATATAATACGGCGCGCTACACCGAGCCAAATAGAATCCAACAATTGGCTTCACAGAGTAGCCGCTCGGCGGCACACTGCCGGTGCTGTCCAAGCCCAGGTCAGACCGGAAGAATAACCTGCCATCGTATCCAAATTCTTGCGTGACGCAGGCGGCGGCGTCTGCAAACGGATCGGAGGTGGCCGGGCAGTTCGCGATGCCCCCATTCACAAGCGGCGGAGTCCCCTGAAGTTCGTCCCAGGGCGGCACTCCGAAAGCGGCTTGCACCTGACAGTCCGCCGGGATGCCACAGGTCGGATTCGGCGTGCCCGTCGGCCGCGGGGTGTCCGGTGCCGGTGTGGGCGTTGTCGTCGGCGTCGGCCTAGGCGAACATTCCTCATCCGGCAGGCCAAACAACCGGCACACACCAACAGGGTTGATATCGCTTATCCGCTGCACGAGATACTGCATGTATTCCGATGTAGCGGCCGTAGCGGCGGCGCGAGCCTCGTAGTGCCGCTCCTGGCCATGCCAGCAGGAGAATGGCGGCTCAACACACGAATCCGCGGCCGCCTGCTCGCAGGGCTGGTCCTTGTTGATGCCTTTGCAGCCCTTTGTGCAGGGGGAAGAACATGATGTGTCTGGTGGAACCCCCATTCCGTGCTGGCATTTTCCCTTGCGTGGAAGGGCTTGGGATTGGCTACATGCCGCGCATGGCCCTAAAGACATTGTCCAATCGTCTACAGAAAAGTAACCGGTCGTGAGTTTCTGCGGTCCATTTCGTCTATAGGCAGGCCCGACAGACAACAACATTCCGGCATCATTTGCGTCACAAAAGGCATCGCCGGGTAGTGGGTCGAGTAGAGTAGTTTTTCCAAACTGCCAGCCGTAAACCATCGTGAGAGTACCGTACGGATACAGCGAAACAAAATTGCTATGGGAGTAAAAGTCTTGTATCGCGTGCAGTGCTTCACCGACTCGTTGAACTGGGTTCTGTGTGATCACGCATGATAAGTAACCGGAGTAGTCCGGTGTAGCAAAACACCGAACTGCCGTATTGGTCCAACCGATGATGTTTGTTGAACTAGCTCGAAGGGCTTCGTTGTCAAAATGATAGGACGAGGAGAAGGGGTGGCGTTTATCCACGGCAACTACCTCTCCAGCGAGTTCCGATTGTCGCTGTGTCGAAAAGCGAACGCGTCCATTCGGGCCGGAAGCGCTCATCGCGGAGAGCGTAAACAGAGTCACCTCTCTATGAATAGGAGGCATAAACCCCGGGCTGGGGGAGGAAAAGAATAGACTAGCGAGAACCGCCAATAGCCAATACTGCTTCACAGCCGTACTCTACTCAAGCAGAACGGGCACCGTGAATGACGTCGAACGATTGGGATTACTGGAACTTGTGAGGGTTAGAGTTATAGAAGACTCTTGGGAGCGTGCTTGAATACCAGGTGCCGATACCGTCACCAAGATATCGGCGCTGGCACCTGAAGCGAGCGTTATGGAGGTGGTGTTGAGATGGAGACCGAGATTTAGCGTGTCGATAACGGAGACCGCGAATGAGTCGGGTGCACCGTGATTCATGGCAGTAAAGTGGAGAGTTGCGGTCCCTCCGGGTGGTAACTCAGATGGATACTGAGGATCCGGATCCCAGTTGAGCTGGATGAATTGTGGGGTAAACAAGGTACGGCTAACGACATTGTAAGCACCGCCGTCGCGAGTCAAACCCGAAACGGCCACCTTAAACGGCTCCGCCGGGATGTTAAACTGTCCAACATAGTCAGTAGCAGCGGCGAGCGGGTGGTTCTGAACGAAACTGACGCTCTGGACCGGTTGACCCTGGATGTCGACAAGGCGAAATGCAGCGGTTGCGTAAGGCCCGCCGATATCTGCAATGATATAGGTCGTCAGACCCGTAACGGGCTGAGTGGCAGTCACTGTCGTCAGGCCCCGGTGTACGAGTCCTTCTAGCTGCGCCAGCTGGACGATCAATTCAACGCGGTTGGCCTGATTCGGGCACGTGCAATCGCTCCGGCATGCGCCGGGACATGTGTGCGCGTCCGCGCCGTCACATTCTTCCGTTACCTGGTTGAGTACGCCGTCACCGCAGACTGGTGGGGCCGGGGTAGCAGGAGGGGGTGCTACCCCAGAGATGAGATCAGCGATCTTGGCCACCCGGATGTCGAGATCGCTACGGAGCTGTAAAGCTGATTGCAGGAAGCAAGCTCCAGGAAATTTGTTCAGCTTCGCCGTCCAATCGCTGTCGGCGCGCGCGCGGCAGCGCGAGAGATCGGGCGCGCTACCCTGTGTGTGGGCCTTGGCATAGGCCGTCAGGCTGCATTGCAGGTAGGTGCCGAGAGACTTTTCCTGCGCTGCCGTACAACCCGTATCGTCCAGCGAATCAAAGGTTGCGGTCGACACGATATCAGTTGCAAGGTCGACTGCCTCTCTCACCACTTGGCCGTGGCCTTGTGTTGGGCACATCCCTTTAGGGTCCGATTCGACCTTTGACCACTGCTGCGCAAAGCGATTCTGGCATGAATCGAAGAAAGGTGCGGTATGACGGGCCGTTGCATTAGCAGTGACCCGCAAAATGCAGTTAGCGTACTTCCCGGCCGCGGTCAGCTTCGCGGCGACGCATTTCGCACCCGCGTCAGCGGCGGCGAGACCGGGTGCGGGAGTGAATGCTAAGCTGGCGCCGAGGGCGATGATCGCCGCTGCCACTGGCTTTTGGTTGATATCGCGCAGTCGGCGGCGCCTGGGGTGGGATGAGGTCATTGGAAGAGGCGAACAGGATTTCAAGTGTCTAGAATGTCCTATAGCAGGTGGCCTGATGTCAACGAAAACGCGATCCGCCCGCGTCGCTGGGTCCAAGCAGAAACGCCTTGACGAAGCGCGGGGCGGCTCTAGGGTCTCTTGATTGCCACGTGCTTCTCGAGGGGGGGCCGCCACGCCGATACGACACACCAATCCTGCAGACAGACAGCTCACCGTGGGTGAGCGCGCTGTCCCCTACCCTGCCGCACCTTGGGATCCAGCCACGGCGCCTACCGCCGAGCTTGTCGCCATGCTGCTCGACATTGACCGCAACGTTGCCCTAAACCTCGCCGGCGGCGATCTCGGCCAGCTCGCGGTTGCGACCGCGTATGAGCTGACCGCCATGGGCCTTCCGCCGGCTGGTATTGAACGGCTGTGGACGCTCTTCGAATTCGCCAGGCGCTACAGCGAACGGGAATTCCCCGTCGGCGAGCCGTTCCGCTGCTCGGCCGACATCTACGGACATTTCCGCGAGCGGCTCGCGACCGAGCGCGTCGAGTTCTTCTATGCAGTCCTGCTCGACAACAAGCACCGCAAGCTGCGCGACGTTCTCCTCTCCAAGGGCTCGCTGACGGCGAGCATCGTCCACCCGCGCGACGCCTACTTGCCTGTAATTCGCTACAGTGCCGCCGCGGTAATCTTCGTCCATAATCACCCAAGCGGCGATCCGACGCCGAGCCGCGAGGATCTGGATATCACCCGCCGGCTCCGTGAGGTCGGCGAGCTGATCGGCGTGCGCGTGCTGGACCACATCGTGATCGGCCAGGGCCGCTACGTCTCCTTCGTTGATGACGGCTATTGGGATGGCGCGCTTCCTCCTTCCCTGGCGTCTTCGGGCAAAGTGAGCGAGCCCGCCGGTGCCGCAGAAGCGCTCCATACGCCACCCGCCGACCCTGCCCGCCGACCGAAATCCGCCGTGTTTCCAAAGACGTAGCCGATCCCGCTTGGCGCCTCGATCCCTGCTCAGGAGCGGGCCTCAGGATTGTCATGACATTGTCTGGCAGGCGTGGTATAGTCGTCGGGACAAACTAGGAAAAAGATCCATGCCGAATCTCGAAACCCGAAAGGAAAAGCTCGATCTGCGCCTCACGCGGTCCGCCAAACGCGCGCTTCAGAGCGCGGCGGTCGCTGCCCACCGTTCCTTGAGCGAGTTTGTTCTCGAGAGCGCGCTGGCTCGCGCCGAGGAGACCCTACCGGACCGCCGGCGATTTGGGCTGACCGCTGCGAAATGGGAGGCCTTTCAGGCTGCGCTTGCCGCGCCGCCCCGGCCGACGCCACGCCTCAAACGGCTTCTGCGGACACAAAGCGTTTTCGAGCGCGGCCGGCGATAGTCCGTGTCAGCGCTCCGCATCGAGAAGCTGAACCGCAAGCATCCCGTCGAGGCTTTCGATTGTGGGCGTGAAGCGCTCAATCGCTTTTTGGTGCGCTACGCCTTGCCGAACCAACAAGCCGACGCGTCCCAGACGTACGTAGCCCTCTCCCATGACCGAATCGTCGGTTACTACACGCTCGTGGTCGGAGAAGTCGCGCACGAGGACGCCGCCGGCCGTCTCACCAAAGGCCTCGCTCATCACCCGGTGCCCATCATGCTCCTGGCGCGCCTGGCTGTCGCGCTTGCATCCCAGGGCAAGGGCTACGGCGCCGGCTTGTTGAAGGATGCCATGCTGCGGACCCTGCACGCCGCCGACATTGCCGGCATTCGGGCATTCACCGTGCATGCCAAGGACGACGAGGCGAGGGCGTTTTACGAGCACTTCGATTTCGTCGCGTCGCCGACGGATCCTTACCACCTGTTCCTGCTTCTTAAGGATCTGCGCGCAGCTCTCGGCCGTCGTGGTTCCAAAGGCTGACCATCAGCGATCCGAACGGCATCATGAGGGTGGTCTCGACATCAAGCTCGAGGCCGGGCTGTCTCTGCAGGTTTTTGGACCCCTTGGCCTTGCGGCGCTCGGCCCCCTCTCGGCTCGTCTTCCTTCATGGCGACATTCAACATGGATCGAAGGGGCGGGAGCGATGCCCTTCGGAGTTTCCATCCTATCGTGGCTGGGTGCGCTGCGATCGCTCCCCGGCTACGAAGCCGTCGGCTTTAGGACTTCAGTTTCCGCCCCGCATCCATCGCAGCGGACGAACGCTTTCGACCCGCGATCAATCAAGCGAAGCTCTGATGGCTTGTCGCACCCAGATTCCCGGTGTCGCTTGCGCGCTTCATTGAGTGCTTCATGCGTCAGTCCGTGTCGATCGCAGATTTCGTCAAAACTGGACATACGCATCCTCCTTCCCTGCTCTTTCCCTTCGTGCTGAACAGGTAGACCGAACGGCCATGGGCCACAAGACTCGCGGTCCTGCTGTCCACTCAGCATAGGACCGCGCCTACCTCTCCAGCGTGGGGCCGCTCCGTCGGAGCAGTGAACGCCGCACGCCCTGACGCGCTGCTTCAAGGCGGGCGTCGGATAGGTCCTGGAGAAACTGCGAGGCCGAGCGTCGGTCATCGACCCGCGCCATCTGGCGCGCGAGCTCGTCGCGATCACGAGCGGTCTCCCTCGCGACAAACAGGTTCGTCGTGCCGCGATGACGCGTTAAGGCGACGTAGCTGGATGCCCGCCGCCAATGCCGCGAATGGAAGAGGTACGTCTGGTCGAGAGTCCTTCCCTGCCCCTTGTAGATCGTTCCCGCGTATCCGTGCCGGAAGCTGTTGAACTGACCTGGCGCCGTGTTTTCCCCGACCTCGAAAGATAGAAAACGCGGCTTCCCGCTTTTGAGCCCGTCAAGTTGGATGGACACACGGCTGCCGTTGATATTGCGGATTGTGCCGACAACGCCATTGGCTAGGCCCTTGTCGCGGTCGCTGCGGTGCCGCGCCGTCCCCGTGAACTGAATGCGGTCGCCGACGGCAAACATCTGCGCGCCGGCCTTCGTCGGCAAGCTGTGGTCGCGCCCGAGCTCGCCCAATTCTTTTCGACGCGCGCGAATGTCGCGATTGATCTCCGCGACATCGGCGTTTGTGTAGGCGAAGACGAAGCGGCTCTTCCCCGGGGCTGCCGCCGCGTCGGCCGTATAGCGGGACACGAGGTCAGCACGGGCCTCTTCCTGTGTGCTGGACCAACGGACCGCGCCCTTCTTCTCGAAAATCTCGATCGCGCTACGGAAGTCGCCGCCATGCATACGACGGAAGGCATGCTGTTGTTCGGCGTCGGCGACGCGCCGCACTTCGTGGAGCTCCGCGGCCCCATGCTCTTGCCGGAGGGCCCCAAATAGACCTCCCCTCTCGATACTAGCGAGCTGGCGGTCGTCACCGGCCAGGATCAACTTGGCGCCGGCCGCATCGGCCCGCATCGTCAACTGCTGCAAATGGCGCGTGGCGAGCATCGCGGCCTCGTCGACAACCAGCACGGTCCGACGATCCCAAGTGGCGAGACCGAGTTCGAGCCGTTTCAACTCGGCGGCGATCGTCGCCGCCTGCGTGAACCCGTCGCGCTTGAGGTCTTGGACGACGGCATTGGTCCAGGCAAGGCCGATGACGCGGCAACCGGTATCTTCATAGGCGTCGCGGATGGCCGTCAGTGTCGCCGTCTTCCCTGTACCGGCGGCGCCGGCGATGATCGCAAGCGCCTTGGCGTCGGTCGCCTGGCCGAAAGCCGCGCGCTGCTCGGCATCGAGGTGCGCGTGGCGATCGAGCGTGTGCTCGCGGACGGCGTCCGTGACCCCGTGGCGCGTATCCTTAGCCCGGGCGGCGGCGTCCCGAAGGACGTCACGCTCCGCGGCCAGCACGGCGCGCGTGGTGTAGCGGGTAACGGGGTCCGAAGCTGATTCGCGCAACGGGATCACCTCGTCACGCGCAAGGATGCGGTCGGCGAATTCGTTCCTTTCGGCGCGGCTGATCACAGATTTCGCGAGGAGACGCTCAAGGTCGCGCCGCGAAAAGGTCGATCGGTCATAGGTGAGCGTCTCAAGCAGCTTTTGATGATCATGCGGATCGATAGCCTCGCGACGGTTGCAGCGGATGACTCCCGCCTGCCGTTCGTAGGCCAGAGCCCAGGCGTTGATCTTTATGAAGTCATCCCGATCACTGAACGCACGGCCAGTCTCAGGGTTGATGCGGGACGCGACGATGTGAAGGTGCGCGTGGTCGGTGTCATTGTGAGCGGCGAACACGGCCCGCGCGTTTTCCATCCCAAGCGCCTTCAAGGCGTCCCGAGCGGCGGCTTCCATCTGCGGTCGCGTCGGCTTTTCGTCGGGATGCCACGAGAGCGAGATGTGCAGCGCGTCCTTCTCGCAGCGTTTCGTCCGGCTCGCCTGGTTCACGGCCGCGAATTCCATGATGCGCCGGGCAAGGTCAGCGTCGACCCGGCTCTCGATCTCAAAACCGAAGCCCTGGCCGCCGAGCCAAGCGACCCGGCTCGACATGCCGGGCTGCCAATCATTACCGCGTCCCCGGCCTTGGCCGAGGATGTAGCGGACACTGCCACTGACACCCCTACCCTTGGTGATATCCGGAACCACGGCTCACACGATGCGGCTCAGCGTCGCTTTCAATTGCGCGATCGTCTCCCGCACTTCCTCTTCGATCGCGAGCGCGCCGGTCTGGTTGGCATGGCGGGCAAGCTGATTGAGGTTGTTCCCCACGCGGCCAAGCTCAGCCACGAGAGCCATGGCATCCCTGTCGCGCGATCGAACACGCGCCGCCGCCCCGGCGACCTCAGTCAGGAAACAGCAAGCCCGGACAAACTCGGCGAGGACGAGCCCCTTGGCGCGAGCGCGCCGTTCGAGCTCGGCGCGCTCGCTCGGCGTCAGCTGAAGGCCGAAATGGGCGGTCCGGCGTTCGCCTCTATACGATGCCCTGAGCCTTGCCATGTGCGTTCCCAGCTCGAGGACAAGCCGTAATTCCGGAGGAATTACATAGCTTGCTCCCTTTTCTTTTCGACGCAACTGATTCGCCACTTCCGAGCTGAACCCAAGATAGGTCAACCCGGAAATCACCCGTATGAGACACCTGCGACCAGGCCTCGACGCGATCCGATCTGGCCATCAGCGGTCGCCATCGCTTCAGGCGCCGCCGTCGACGTGATCGACGGCGGCGCGTCCCCCTCCCGTCCCCCTTCGGGGGAAGCGGAGGTTTTGAACCGAAATGATGAGCGGCGCGCGCTCTACGCTTACCCCTCGGCGTGAACTTCGCCGGCCGTAGGAATCTCCACCTTGATGTCGTGGCCATTGGAACTGGTGGGCGGTGTCGGCGTGACGCTGCCGTTAAATTGCCGGAAATCGATGCCCCAGGATCGGCGCTGCGGATCGGCGAACCAGGGCTGCTTGCATCCGCGAATCGGATTGCAGTTCTCGATGAAGACCAGCTGTGCGTCGTCGCGCATCACCATCAGCTCGTCCGGGTAGGCCAGCTGCCGCTGAACGACGTCGCGCGTATAGCTGTTGGTGGTGGTCGTACTGTTGCCGCCCACGGCGGAGCTTACGGCGTTGGCAATGCTCCTGCCGATCGAGAGCTTTTCGAGCGTCGTCAACCCGGCGAGCTTCGAAAAGTACTCGGCAGTCCTGTGGTCGCGGCTGCCGAAATTCTGCACCACGCCCGCATTGCCGACAAATGTCTCCCAGCCCTTGTCGTAGATACGCTCGAGTTGCGACAGATCCTGGACGATACCCCAGAGCTGCATGCCGAAGCCGGCCATAAGACTATAGGCCTGCTCGACCATGGTGAGTCGGCCAAGCGCCGCCATCTCGTCGAGCACGAAGAGGATCGGATGCTCGGGTTGCTGCTCGATGTTGCGCGCATTGACGGTGATGGCCTGTTGCACGAGAAGCCGAAGCCAGCGGCCGAAGGTGCTCAGCCGGTCGGCCGGGAGGACCAGGTAAACGGTCATCAGCTGCGTCTTCAGATCATCGAAGCTGAAGTCCGAGCAGCTGAGGCTCTCACGGATCGCCGGGCTATCGAGGAAATGGGTGTGCGATTGAAGCGAAGCGAAGACGTTGCTGCGCAGCTTCTCGTCCTTCGACACGGTGCGCGCTGCTGTCGTTTGGACGACGCGGTGAGGACTCACGATCATGCGGGCGAGAATGTCGGTCAACTGGTCGGCGTCGGCAACGATGATGTCGCGCACCCGGCCAAGATGTCGGTGCCCCTCCTCAGAGGCATCCAGGGCAACGAAGAGGATGAATCCCATGAGAAGGGCTTTGGCCTCTTCGTCCCAGAAGGGGTCGCTCTTACTCCCATGCGGCGGGACGAGAGCATCCGCGAGGATCATGGCGTTCTCGCTGCCGTTGAGCTCATCATTGGCGATGAAATCGAGTGGATTGAAGCGGGAGACCGGCAAGCCGGTAACGCCCCAAGGATCGACGATGTGAAGCTTCTGCTTCATGCCGGGGATCGTGCTATTCCCCTCCCCTCGGCGAACGGCCGTGATACGGGCGTTCTCCCCTTTCACATCCATGACAAGTGCTGAACCTAAGTGCCGGAACAGATTGGGCACAATTGCCGTTGTCCCCTTGCCGGAGCGAGTTGGCGCCACGGTCAAGAGATGACGGTCCCCCTTGTACTGCACGGGAACTCGCTCGCCATCGGCCTCGAAGAGACCGAGGAACAATCCTTCCTCGCCGACATGCCCATGCGCGCGAAGGTGCTCAAGCGTCGCCCATTCGGCGGAACCGAAGGTGGTATCGCGGGGCGGTCGCTTGCGCGGGAGACGAAGCAGCAAGTACGCGACGGCGAACCCCGCCACGAACAGCTCGATGCTGACCATGCTTGCACTCGCGAGCGCGCCAGCGATTGCAATGAGCAACGCGAGCGCCAGCGCGAGGAAGCGCCGGAAAGGCTTCGCCTTGTCACTGCAGAACGCGCCCAGGAGGCCGCCGCTCGCCAAGGCGAGCCCCCAGGCAAGCAGGCGCGTCCAGATGGTCACGGGGTGAGCCGCGGGAGGCGTCGGCCAGGTGCCAAAGTTCTGCGCCGCAGCCACGTCCGTCAATGCGAGCACAGAAAGCACCGCGCCGGCGGCGGCTAGTGCGCCAAAGACCACGCGATGGTCTACGGGACCGTCGTGCCGTACCGCTCTATAGTTTGTCATTTGCGATCTCTCCTATCGTTCAATTGAGGTGATAGATTGATGCCCTTCAGCGGTCGCGGTCCCACGTAGTGACCCGGGGTGCCCGTCCCGGTTCTCCCGACCGTTCGGCGGCGTCGAGACGCTGGTCGAGTTTCCGGTCGTAGGCCTGCGCGACGAGTTTGGACTGCTGCGTGTAGAGGCGCTGCAGGTCAGCGCGCGCCTCGCTCTGAACCGTCTGCCAGCCCCACTGATCGAGGACCGGCGCCGGCTTCATTTCGGACGGCGTCAGCTGGGGAGCGTTACGCGCGTTCACCTTCGCCCGAGTAAGCTCGGCCAGGCGGCGCTCGTGGTTCGCCTTCTGCTCTTGCGCAACTTCGCTGAGGCGCGCGGTTCTCTCCTTCAACAGCGCCTGGATGTCGTCGCGCGCCTGCGGATCCGTCAGCTCTGCGACGCGCGCTGCACGGATCTCCTCCGCGGACAGTCTCCTCTGCTGGGGAGCATCGACCGATGGGTTGGTCATCTCCGGCCTGGATCCTGGCGCGAGACTTTGGCGACACAACGGCCGCCAGAGCCTGCTTCTGCTCTCTTGGCCTATCCCTCCATGGGATAGACCTTGTTGGGTGGACCAGTCGGACTCAGAATGGTCACCCCAGCGTCACGCCCGTTGTTCGTCCCTTGGGTCTGCGACCCGTCGGAATGCTTAACGGTGGCGACACCGCCCGCCTGCGGTAGCGGTCCAAGGACTTGATCAGCCATCAGTCTCCTCCCTTCTCGGTAGTCGTCTGCAGACACGCAGACTATCGGTCGGAGGAAGTTCTCTGGCGAGGTTGTAGACAGGCTGCAGACAGGAGGAAGGCGGGCGCGCTCACGCGCGAATCAATTCAGCGAGGCGTTCTATGACAATCCACTACTGGTACTTGAGGTGTTGGCCGAGGGGGGCGACGGGCCGATGAACCGCCGTGGTCCTTACGGCCTCGGCGACGTTCTCGAGAACCCCCTCCAGTCGTGCTCCCTGATCGGCCTCAACCAAGCCGACCACTGCGCCGCGGCTGGCAAGCACAATAGCCTGTTGTTCCGATGTAAGTATTTCGATGATCGCAATAGCGCGCGCTGCCTCACCGTAGTTACACAGCCATCTCACTGCGCCTTCGCTCGCTAGAACGATCGTCTGCTCCTGGGCTGCGAACTTTCCGATCACGTCCATCGACCACGTAGCATAGCCGTTCTCGGCAAGACCCATCACGGCTCCGCCTGCGGCCATCGCCCTGAACTGCTCTTGTAGCGTGAGTCTTTCAACGAGAACCACGGTACGATCCGCGTATCCGGCGTGGACCAATCCGAAAAGAGCACCATCCGCGGCGAGCACCCCGGCCTGCTGTTCCACAGATAGCTTTTCGAGTAACGAAATAAGGCGCGTTGCCCTAGCCCGGCTGCCTGTCAGCCTAATCAGGGCGTCTGCGGTTGCTAGCACCGCCGTTTGCTGGCGTGCTGGCAAGTTGATGATTGTGTCCACGATTCTTTCTGCTTGCCCTCGCATGGCCAAGCAGGTCACCACTCCCGGCACGCCTAGGGCCGCCGCCTGCCGCTCGGGCGGAAGTCGGGCAATCGCGCTGAGCGCCCGACCCGCTTCTGCTCTTGTCGTTGCGGGTCCGAGTTGAGCGACCGCGTCGCAATGTTCACTGTCGTAGTACCTTTCCACCATTCATGCGCGCGCTCCTCAACGCTCGATTATTGCAGTGCCGCAGCATATCATATTTCCATCGCGCCATATGGTTAATATACTTTCATCATTGGCCGTTGGGCAGCCTCTGGACATCATTTGCGCCGCCGGCGAGCCGACGTGTCCATAGGCAGTCGATACTCAGATCACGCAATCGCCGTGGGGTCACTTCAAACTGCTGGTGCTCTCTCCACTCCTCGAACTGCTGAGGGCTGGACAGTCCGGCAATAATGATCAGAAAGTCTCCACGGGACGGGGTATCATACTCACCATCCACAAACCGTGCCCAAAGACTATGCCAGTGATCGGCCAAATATCGTCCGGCAGCGGCCGTTCCGCGCTCGGTAAATCCCCCAAGAACCAGGCGGACCTTGCGACGATTGTCTGCGACGTGATCGGTGTGGCGAAGGATCAATGCGTAGTCGAGGACAGAGGTGCGCTGCTTGCTTGCCTTGGGAACCCAGCGGCTGACGTATTGCTCGTCCCAATCACGTGGAAGCAGCGAGACGAATCCGTTCTGTTCCTCCGTGAGACGGATCAATGAGTCCGCCGACTGCCCTTCGGTCGTGAGGGTCCGATTGAAGGCCACCGCGTCACCATAGTCCGCCCCGCGATCGATGCGGGCCCAACCATCACACGCCTCTTGTATGGTGAGCGCCGTCCGGTCGGTGAATCCCAAACCCATCGCGACTTCAAACGGGGGCATCGTGACGCG
>JAHBUY010000008.1:300000-380437 GCA_019637795.1 bacterium
CATATCGGCGTGCTCTACGAGCGATTGGGCATGAGCGACGATGCCATCGACGCCTTCAGCCGCGTCGCCGATGGCAATCCCGACGACGCCGCGGCGCATTATCACCTCGGCGTGAACTACAAGCGCAAGGGCCTCGACGATCTGGCGATCGGCGAATTCGCCCACGCGCTGCAACTCGATCCGAGCGACCGCGACGCCGCGGCCGAGCTCCAATCGCTCGAGCGGTAGCACATTCGGAGGTGGGAACACCGGGCGCCGACACCGTGCCGGTGTGGCGCCCCGGTCGCTGACCCGGTCAGGTCTTCTTCTCAACAGATTTCGTGGCCGGATCGTAGACGACGTGGCCGAGCGCCGGCTCGGTGAAGGCGAGGGCGCCGTCGATGTAGAGCGAGAAGCCCTCGGGATAGCCGTCGTAGCGTACGTCGCCGTCGGGGCGGTCCCAGATGATCGTCAGGTCGTGGCCGCGGTAGCGCAGGCCGTCGAGGGCGAAGAAGGGCCACTCGCGCGCCATCGGCTCGAGCTCGATGCGGTCGTCGTCGCGCGGCGTCAGGCCGACGACCCCCTCGACGACCAGCGACAGGTACATCGAGTGGAAGTCGTGCGAGATGTCCGACGGCTTCGGCTGCGGCGACTGGGCGTGCGGCTCCCACTTCGAATAGTACTCGTGCGCGTTCGGCCGCCAGTAGGGATCGTTGGGATGGACGCCGGGGTAGAGCAGGTCGTTGTAGCGCCGCATCAGCTCCATGAAATCCGCCGCCGTCACCGGATGTCCGTGGTAGTGCTTGATCGCCTGCAGCGCGGTGCGCGCGCCCATGCTGATCGGATGCGGGGCGATGTTGCGCGTCAGCCCGTCCATGTCCCAGGTCCACGTCTTGTAGTGCTTCAGGCTGGTGATGACCGGCGGATAGCGGGCCCAGAAGTCGTCCGGATCGACCAGCGCCGCCAGCGCCGGCGTGTAGCGCGGCTGGTCGGGGGCGAGCAGGGTGGTGAAGGGAAAGAAGCCGTGGATCTCGCGGATCGGCGCGCGGGCGTGGTCGCTGGCGCGTTGCGGGTAGAAGAAGTGGGTGTCGTCGTCCCACATCTGCGCCAGGGTGGCCGCGCGGATCTTTTCGGCGATGCCGCGGAATTCCTCGGCGAGCGCCGTGTCTCCGGCGGCGGTGGCGAGCTCGGCGACCCCGATGGCGTTGGCGAACACGAAGCTGGCGAAATCGACCCGCTCCAGGGCCGGCGGCTCGCTGGTGAGCTCGAGGCGGGTGCCGTCGAAGTACCAGTAGGAGAGGATGTCGAGGTCGTAGCCCGTGACGCGCGGCCGATCGCGCTCGGGCAGCCCGTCGCCATCGCTGTCGTAGGCGGTGAGCCAGGCGCGGACGTCGGCGGCCATCGCCGGCAGCAGACGGCGCAGGGTATCGGGCGGGAGTGGATGGACGCGCTGCAGCTCGGCGGCGGCGGAGGCGATCCAGTGCGAGTAGGTCTCGTTCCAGTACGGGCTGCCCGGCGGATCGACGACGGCGCCGTTCGGCGCCCGGTTGCGATAGCTGTTCTCGAGCTGTTCGACCGCGTAGCGCGGATCGCGCAGGTAGGTCAGCTCCTTGATCTGCAGCGGCACGGCGAAGCCGATGACGTTGTCGAAGCCGAGCTTCCCCTCGTAGAACGCGGCGCCGTGCAGGTCGGGGGTCGCCATGTCCACCATCGAGAAGCGGACCACCCACCAGCGGTAGTACCACATGCGCTTGAAGCCGGGGTCGGCGGCGTCGAAGTAGGGGACGTTCTCGGCGAACCAGCGGTTGTAGACGCGCGACTGCGCGTGGTGATCCGGCAACGGATCGGCCGGCGCGGCCCGCCGCTGGTCGTCGAAGCGCACCGCCAGGCCGCTCTCCGGCGTGCTGCCGCTGGCCGGCACCTGCAGTTCGCGGCGCAGGTGCGTGGTCGCCGCGTCGAGTCGCGTGAACCCCGGGGCGTCGAGGTAGACGAAGAGCGGCATGCCCTGAAAGCTGCCGGCGGCGAGGAGGGGGAACGCCGGCGGGGCGTCCTCGGCGTTGGGGATCGGGATGGGGTGGGCGATCGCTTCGATCGTTAGCGTGTGCGCGGCCCCGTCGCGGCTGGTCGCGGAGTACGTCGCCGCGATGCGGTCGTCCCAGGTGATGTACTTGTACTCGTCGACGGTGACGCCGGGCAGCTCGTAGTGGATGGCGGTGTGGCTCGGGTAGCGTTCGATCCAGTACTGATTGTCGTAGATCACCGCCGGTTGGCCATCGATCGCGAACGACACGTCGACCAAGCGACGCAGGCAGTAGCTGGAGTGCGCGTAGCAGATCTCGCCGGCGAGGCCCGGCTGGAAGGCGATCTCGCGGGTCCACAGGCGGCGGCCGCTCGACAGCAGCAGCTTGTCGTCGTCGAGCATTAGCTGGCGGCCGATCTGCGGCGGCACGCCGCGCGGCAGGGAGCGGAACACCTGGTGGCCGAGCATGGCGTCGAGGTAGCCGTCGCCGGCCGGGCCGTGCTGGCGCGCGCCGGGTGGCTCGAACCGCAGCCAGCGCGCGAAGGCCGGCGGCCCGGCCTCCGGGGCCGCCGCGGTGACCGGCGGCGCCTCGTCGATCGCCGTCGGTGCCCACGGACGCCACCACGCCAGCGCGCCGCCGGCGAGCAGCAACGGCAGCAGCCACAACGGGAGACGGGAGCGTGGGCGGGAGAGGGGGGGCATCGCGACGCCGCTCCGCTCGCGACAGCGGAGCCGGTGGGGGACGTATATCGGAGGCGGCGGTTTGTCGCGAATCGCCCGCCTTGCGCCCGCCGGCGGCGAGCGATAGCGGCCGTGCGGGGGCCGGGTGCAGAGGATCTTCTACGGGTGGTGGATCGTCGGCGTCGCGTTCATCACGCACTGCCTCACCACCGGGATCGTCTTCTACAGCTTCGGGGTCTTCCTGCCGGCGCTCACCGAGGCGTTCGGCTGGACCCGCGCCCAGGCGTCATTCGGGTTCTCGCTCGCATCGCTGTGCGGAGCCTTCTACTCGCCGGCGGTCGGGCGGGTCGTCGATCGCCGCGGGTCGCGCCCCTCGCAGTTGGTCGGCGCCGTGGCGATGGCGGTCGGCTTCTGGCTGTTGCGCGGCGTGTCGTCGCTGAGCGAGTTCTATCTCGTCATGGGCGGGGTGGTCTCACTGGGCGCCACGGCGCTCGGCGGGCTGCCGAGCAATGCGGCCGTGACCCGGTGGTTCGTGCGCCGCCGCGGCCAGGCGCTCGGCGTCGCCACCGCCGGCATTTCGATGGGCGGGGTGATCTTCGTGCCGCTCACCGAGTGGCTGATCGCGCACGGCGGCTGGCGCGGGGCGTTCGGATGGCTGGGCGTCATCGTGCTGGTGGCGGCGGTACCGCCGGTGGCGCTCTTCATGCGACGCGCCCCGGAGGCGATGGGGCTGCGCCCGGACGGCGACGCCCGCGGCGCCGCCCCCGATGCCGCCGCGGCCCTCGAGCTCGAGCGTTCGTGGACGGCAGCGCAGGCGCTGCGCAGCCGCAATTTCTGGCTGATCACCGCCGCCTTCTCGCTCACCGGGGCGGGATTGTCGGCGACCCTCCTGCACCAGATCGCCTTTCTGCGCGACCGCGGTCTGAGCGGGCCGGCGGCGGCCTGGGTGCTGGGGGCCACCGCCGGGATGGGAGTGGTCGGCAAGCTCGGCTTCGGCGCGCTGCTCGACCGCTTCGGCGATCGCGCCATCATCCTGCTCTGCTTCGGATTGCAGGCGCTGGGCGTGGGCTTGCTGGTCGCCCCTACCTCGACCCCGATGCTGACGGTGTTCGTCGTCGTCTACGGCTTCGCCATGGGCGGCAACGCGACGCTGTGGGCGACCGTGGTCGCGGCCTGCTTCGGCCGCCTCCACTACGGCGCGATCGCCGGCTGGATGACACCCGTCATCGTCTTCAACCAGGCGTTGGCGATCCCGCTCACCGGCGCCGTGCGCGACGCCGGCGGGCGCTACGAGCCCGCGTTCGCGATCATCATCGTTCTGACCGTCGGCGCCATGCTGTGCATCGCCGGATTGGACGGGCGGGCTCGGCCGCCGCGCGCCGCACGGCCGACGCTGTCTTGACAACCGGCCGAGGCGACCCTTAAGCAGCCCCGCAGTTTTTTTCTGGCTGGGCGTGGCCCCGCATGCCGCGGCGTATGGTAGGCGGTGGAGACACACACGGGAGGAACGACATGGAGAATCTCTTCGTCGAATCGATCATCCGCTGGATCCACATCGTTGCCGGCGTCATGTGGATCGGTCACCTGTACTTCTTCAACTTCGTCAATTCGCAGTTCGCGCCGACGATGGACGGCGAGACGAAGAAGAAGGTGGTGCCCGAGCTGATGCCGCGCGCGCTCTACTTCTTCCGCTGGGGCGCCGCCTACACCTGGGTCACCGGCGTGCTGCTGCTGCTGCTGGTCTTCTACCACGGCCCGTTCATGTTCGATGCCGGCGGACACTGGGGCGCGGCCTCGATCCTCGCCGTCATCCTCGTGTTCGTGGCGCCGCTGATCTACGACCAGCTCTACAAGACCGTGCTCACCGATCCCAAGGCCGGGTTCGTGGGCGGCGTGATCCTCGCCACGGCGATGCTCTGCTACATGGCCTGGATCGCCCACTTCGGCTATCGCGCCTACGCGATCCACCTCGGGGCGATGTTCGGCACCATCATGGCGTTCAACGTCTGGTTCCGCATCTGGCCGTCGCAGCAGCAGATCATCCGCGCCACCAAGGAGGGCACGCCGCCGGACGCCGCCCTCGTCGGGCTCGCCGGTCTGCGTTCGAAGCACAACACCTACATGTCCGTGCCGCTCATCTTCACCATGATGAACGCGCACGCGCCGTGGGCGGCCAACCCGTTGCTGATCGGCATCGTCGTGCTCGTCGGCTGGGGCGCGACCTACTGGCTCTACAACAAGTCCAAGGCCGTCAAGGGATTCTGACCAACGATCGCGTCGCGGGTCGGAGCGACGGAGGACGCGATGCCTCCGTTGCTCCGTCGCCGCGCGCGTACCTGCTTCACGGGGGATCGTCGCGGCGCCGGGGCCGGTCGTTGGCGTACTGCTCGCGGTAGATGCGGGCGAAGGCCACGAGAATAGCGATGATCGCCGGGCCGAGGAACATGCCGAGGAATCCGTAGGCCTGGAGGCCGCCCAGGATCCCGAAGAAGAGGAACACGGTCGGAATCTGCGTCCGCCCGCCGATGACCAGCGGCCGGATGAAGTTGTCCACGCTGCCGATCACCAGCACTCCCCAGCCGATCATGATGCCGGCGCGGACGTAGTCGCCGCCGATCGCCAGGTAGCCGGCGACCCCGATCCAGACCAGCGGGCCGGCGTAGGGAATCAGGGAGAGGAGCGCGGTGGCGCCGGCGAGCAGGACGCTGAACGGCACCCCGAGCCCCCAGTAGGCGACGCCGCCGAGGAGACCCTGCGCCGCCGCGGTGAGCACCGAGCCGAGGACGACCGCGGAGAGGGTCTCACCGAACCGGAGCATGACCGCTTCCTTGTCCTCCGGCTCCATCGGGATGAGGTCGGCCAGCGCCGCGACCATGCGCGGCCCGTCGCGGAAAAAGAAGAACAGCGCGAAGACGGTGAAGAAGAAGTTGATGACGAAGCGGAAGACGTTGGCGGCTGCCGCCGGCGCCTGGGCGACCAGGAAGCCGCTCACGGTCTGGCTGGCGCTGACGACCATGGCGGGGAGGTCGACCTTGCTGCGCAGCCCGACGTCGTGCACCAACTGACCGAGCCGCGAGGCCCGCATGTGGTCGAGCATCTCCTGCAGGCGGCCCGAGGTGACGAAGTCGCGCAGGTTCTCGTAGAGCGAGACCGATTCCGTGGTGACGACGCTGAAGAAGTAGAAGCCCGGCGCGACCACCAGCAGCAGGGTGGCGGCCGTCATCAGCCCGGCGGCGGCGCCGTCGCGGGCGCGCAGAAGGACCTTCAGCCGCTCGCAGAGTGGCTGGAGGATGAAGGCCAGCAGGGCGGCGTAGCTGAGCGGGCCGATGAACTCCGAGAGGATGAGGTAGAATTGGTAGAGGAGAAAGCAGAACGCGACGAAGAAGAACGCGGCGAAGAGCTGCTCCCGGCGCATGGCTGCGCGGCGTAGCAAGGGCGGGGTGCACCGGCAAGTCGACGCGGGCGACGCGGGCGGCATCGACTCCTCTGTGGTGCCATCGCCGTGGCGGGGTATAGTGGCGGCGGATGGCTACGGACGCCGCGGAGCCCGACGTGGGGGCGCCGAGCAGAAGCCTCGAGGACAAGCTGGAGGCGCTACCGGCGCGGCCCGGCGTCTACCTGCTGAAGGATCGCCACGGCAAGGTGATGTACGTCGGCAAGGCGCGCAGCCTGCGGGCCCGCGTGCGCACCTACTTCCGCGGCGGCGACGAGCGCTCGCAGGTCGCGTTCCTGATGCAGCGGGTGGGCGATTTCGAAAGCCTGCTCACCGCCACCGAAAAAGAGGCGCTGATCCTCGAGAACAACCTGATCAAACAGTACAAGCCGCGCTACAACATCCGCCTCAAGGACGACAAATCGTACGTCAGCGTGAAGGTGACGGTGCAGGAGCCGTGGCCGCGGGTCATCGTCACCCGCAAGATCCTCAAGGACGGCAGCAGGTACTTCGGCCCGTACCATTCGGCGATCAGCGTCCGCGAGACCATCGACACGCTGCGCAAGACGATCCCCCTCCGCACCTGTTCCGACGCGGTGTTCCGCAACCGCTCGCGCCCGTGTCTGGAATACCAGATCCGCCGCTGCCTCGGGCCGTGCTGCCTGCCGGTCGACCGCGCCGAATACGAGGCGCACCTGCGCGAGGCGATGCTGCTGCTGGGCGGCAGGCGCGTCGAGCTGGTCGGAGCGCTGCGCCGCGAGATGGTCGCGGCGGCCGAGGCCGAGCGGTTCGAGGAAGCGGCGCGGCTGCGCGATCGCCTGCGGGCCATCGAGAAGACGCAGGAGCGCCAACAGGCGGTGGCGCACGGCGGCGGCGATCAGGACATTTTCGGTTTCTACCGCGAGGGCGGCTTCATCGAAGCGCAGGTGCTGTTCGTCCGCCAGGGCAAGCTCACCGGCAACCAGGCCTACCACCTCGAGGACTTCGAGCTGCCGGACGAGGAGGTGGTGCGCGCGCTGGTGACCCAGTTCTACCAGGGGGAGCGCTACGTGCCGGACGAGATCCTGCTGCCGATCGAGCTCGAGGATGAAGCGGTGCGCGCCGAGTATCTGAGCGACCGCAAGGGGCGCCGGGTCGAGATCCTCCGACCGCAGCGCGGCGATCGCGTCCGCTTGCTCGAGATGGCCCGCGACAATGCCGCCCAGAGCTTCCGCGAGCGCCAGGACGGCGAGCGCCAGTACGAGCGCATCAGCGAGGAGCTGCGGTGCAAGCTGCACCTGCGCAACGCCCCGAAGCGCATCGAGTGCGTCGACATCTCCACCTTCCAGGGGGGGATGGCCGTCGGCTCGGTGGTCGCCTTCGACGAGGGCCAGCCGGACACGAGCGGCTACCGCCGGTTCCGCATCAAGACAGTCAGCGGCCAGGACGACTTCGCGATGATGTTCGAGGTCCTGCGCCGCCGTTTGACGCGCGCCAGGCGGGAGGGCGTGTTCCCCGACCTGCTCGTCGTCGACGGCGGCAAGGGCCAGCTCAACGTCGCGATCGAGGTGCTGCGCGAGCTCGAGATCGAGCAGGTCGACGTCGCCGGTCTGGCGAAGATGCGCGTCGTCCGCGCCGCGCGCGAGACCGAGGTCGAGCGCAGCGACGAGCGGGTCTTCCTCCCCGGCCGCGTCAATCCGGTGGTGCTGCGCCGCAATTCGAACGCGCTCTTCCTGCTGCAACGCCTGCGCGACGAGGCGCACCGCTTCGCCATCACCTACCACCGGGCGCTGCGCGGCAAGGAGCGCCTGCGGTCGGTGCTCGACGCCATCCCCGGGGTCGGCGCCGAGCGCCGCCGCCGCCTGCTGCGCGCCTTCGGCAGCGTCAAGCGAATGCGCGAGGCCACCGTGGACGAGTTGGCGGCGGTGCCGGGCATATCGCCGGCGTTGGCGCGCGCGGTGCGGGAGGCGCTGGACCGCCTGCCGCCGCGGCGCGACGTGTTGAAGCTCAGTGATTTTGTCCGCCTAACTGCTCAGTGAAAATGTCCGCCCCTCCGCGGCAAAGAAGGAGGGATGGAGAGGATGAGCAAGCGGCAATGGAAGCGGCTGGACGCCGTGGAGCGGATCGAGCGAGGGGCGCTGACGGTGGGAGAAGCGGCGGAGGTGCTGGGACTGTCGAAGCGGCAGGTGCGACGGCTGCGGCGGGCGGTGGGGCGGCGTGGGGCGAAAGGAGTGCAGCACGGGAACACGGGGCGGGCGCCGAAGCACCGCTTGGGGGAAGCGGTGCGGGAGCAGATCCTGGAGCTGCGGCGCAAGAAGTACGACGGGTTCAACGACCAGCACTTCACCGAGAAGCTGGGGGACGTGGAAGGGGTCAAGGTCTCTCGGGCCAGCGTGCAGCGGCTGCTGCGCGCGGCGGGCATCGGGCCGCCGCGCCGGCGGCGCGCCCCGAAACACCGCCGGCGCAGAGACCGCAAACCGCAGGCGGGGTTGATGATCCTCTGGGACGGCAGCCGACACGAGTGGCTCGAGGGGCGCGGGCCGATGCTGTGCCTGATGGGAGCGATCGATGACGCGACCGGCGAGCTGCTGCCTGGGGCGTCGTTCGTGGAGCAGGAGTGCGCGGCAGGGTACCTGCGGGTGCTGCGAGCGATCGCGGAGGCGAAAGGACTTCCGTACAGCGCCTACATGGATCGGCACGGGAGCCTGAAGCGCAACGACGCGCACTGGACGCTGGAAGAGGAGTTACGCGGGGTCCAAGACCCGACGCAGGTGGGCCGGGCGCTCGCGGCCTTGGAGATTGAGGTGATCTACGCGCTGTCGCCGCAGGCGAAGGGCCGAGTGGAGCGGCTGTGGGGCACGCTGCAGGATCGGTTGGTCTCCGAGCTCCGGTTGGTGGGGGCCACGACCGTGGAGGAGGCCAATGCCGTGCTGGAGGCCTTTCGGGCGGAGCACAACCAGCGGTTTGCCATTCCCCCGGCCGAGGCCACCCCGGCGTGGCGGCCGGTGCGACGGGGGACCGATCTGAGCCGGATCTGCAGCTTCCAGTACGAGGCGACCGTGCTGAACGACAACACCGTGCGGATCGGCGGCCTGGTCCTCGACATCCCGCCCGGCCCGCGCAAGCGCAGCTATGCGGGGACGCGCGTCGAGGTGCGCCAGCTCCTCGACGGCAGCTGGCGCGTCTACGGCGGCGACACGGTGATCGCCACGGCCGCCGCCACCTCGCCCGGCGCCCTCCGCACGCTCAAGCGCCGGCGGCGGCGGCCGCCGAGCGCCGCCTCGGTGGGGAAAACTCCAGTCGCCCTGCGGGCTCCTTCCGTTTCCCCCACCGACATGATCCCGTCACCACCACGATGAACCCCGGGGGGACGGAATCACTGAGCAGTTGAGGGCGGACAGAATCACTGAGCAGCGACACCGCCGCGGCGCGACGTTGACACGCGGCGGGGGAGGCTGGTAGCCGTGCCCTTGGAGGGCGTGGCGGTGGCGGACGAGGAGCCGCAACAACGGGCAGGCGATGCGGCGGGCGCCGACAGCGGCGTTGACTCATCGGAACCCGGGGACTATGCGTGACCAGAGCGGGGCGACGGCCAGCCCCGCTTTTTGTTTTGGGACCGACGATGCACCCCACCTTCAAGGAGATGATGAACGAGGTGGTGGAGTACGGGAGCTGCTGCGAATGCGGCTCCTGCGTTCTGGTCTGCCCGCACAACGTCATCGACTACATCGCCGGTAAGCCAAAGCAGGTCGCCAAGGCCAGCGCCGCCTTCGACTACTGCGGCATGAGCGAGGGCATCGGCTGCGACGTCTGCGCGCAGGTCTGTCCGCGCCTCGGCCGCCGCGAGCATCACCTCGGCGAGCAGGTGCTGGGCGACCTCGACCAGCTCTATCGTGGCGCGTTCGGCGCCTACCGCCGCGTCGTCGCGGCACGCAGCATCGATGCGCGCATCCGCGCGCGCGGTGAGGACGGCGGCGTGGTCACCGGCTTGCTCGCCTGGCTGCGACGCAGCGACGAGATCGACGGCGCCGTGGTGTCGACGATCGATCCGGCCGGTCCGCCCTGCGCGCCGGTGCCGCGGGCGGTGACGACGGTCGAGGAGATCGTCGCCAGCGCGGGCTCCTGGTACACCTACTGCCCGAACAACCTGGCGCTCGAGGAGGCGGAGAAGCTCGGTCTGCAGCGCGTCGCCTTCGTTGGCGTCCCGTGCCAGATCACGCCCGTGCGCAAGATGCAGACCGTCGACACCGCCTTCCTGGACAACGGGCGGAAGAAGGAAAAGCACATCGAGCGCCAGACCAGGTTCCTGCGCGGCTTCGGCGAGCGCGTTGCCCTGACCATCGGCCTGCTGTGCAGCGAGGTCTTCACCTTCGACGGCCTCATGCGCGACGTCATCGAGGGCCAGCTCGGCATCAGCCTGTCCGACGTGACCAAGTTCAACGTGAAGGGGAAGGTGCTGGTCGACACCCGCGACGGACGCCGGGTCGAGATTCCGCTCAAGCAGGCGCAGGAATATGCGCGGCCGGAGTGCCATCACTGCGGCGACTTCTCCGCCGAGCTGGCGGACATCTCGTGCGGCGGGGTCGCCGCGACCGACTGGACGATCGTCGTCCTGCGCACCGCGCGCGGCGAGGCGCTGTTCGATCGCGCCGCCGCGGACGGCATCTTCGAGGTCCGCTCGATGAGCGAATTCGAGACCTCGATGCGCGTGTTGCTCCGCCTGGCGCGCAAGCAGCGCCAGCGCGTGCCCACGCCTCCGGGGCGCATGGAGACCTTCGTGCGACCCGCCGGGTTCACCAACCCGCACTGAGCCATGCCTCCGCAGCGTGCGACAGTGACCGAATCACGTCTCGTTCGTCTGCCCAGCTCGTCGTTCGAGCGCCTGGTCGAGAGCTCGCCCGACATCGTCGTCGCCGTCGACCGCAACGGCACGGTCATCTACTACAACGACGGTGCCGAGAAGGGCCTCGGCTACACGGCCGCCGAGATTCTCGGCGACAACGTCGGCCGCCTCTATCCGTCGATGCAGGAAGCGCACCGGGTGATGGTCGCGATGCGCAACGACGATTCGGGCGGCCCCGGCAAGGTGAAGAACTTCGAGACCACCTTCGTCACTCGCTCCGGCGAGCAGTTGCCGGTCGCCATCTCGGGCTCGATCCTCTACGACGACAACGGCCTCGAGATCGGCTCGATCGGGTTCGCCAAGGACATCCGCGAGATCCGCCAGCGCGACCGCCTGGCGACGCTCGGCGAGGTGGCGGTGGCGCTCTGCCACGAGATCAACAGCCCGCTCGAGGTGATCCTCAACGACACCGAATTGCTGAGCGCCTTCGTCCGCCGCAAGGCGACCGACGAGGAGGCGGTGATCGAGGAGGAACGCGTCGACGCCGTGCGCCGCGAGGTGCTGAAGATCCAGGAGATCGTCAACCGCCTGGTGGAGATGGCGCGCGAGGGCCAGTACGGGACGCGCGACTATCTGGTCGGGCAGCAGATGACCGACGTGTCGCGCCCGGCGCCCAAGCCCGGGCCGCGGCGCAGCCACGGCGGCCTGGAGGGGCTACGCGTGATGGTGGTCGACGACGACCTCGGCGTCTGCCGCTCCCTGCGCGACGTCCTGCTCGCCGAAGGCTGCGAGGTGCTGGTGGCCAGCGACGGGCTGCGGGCGCTCGAGATTCTCAATCGCACCTCGGTCGACATCATCGTGAGCGACGTCGTCATGCCCGACCTCGACGGCTACGACCTGTTCATGGAGGTCAAGCGCCGGGGCACGACCCCGGTGATCCTGATGACCGGCTACTACTACGACCGCGACCACGTCATTAAGCGCAGCCGCCTCGAGGGCCTCGAGAGCGTGATCTTCAAGAAGCCGATCGATCCGGCTCGCCTGAAGGCGATGATTCGGACGCTGACGGGACGCGCGTCGGCGGCGGCGCCGCGGTAGGCGTCGTGACCTCCGCGGTGGCCGTCACGGTCGGCGCGGCAGCGACCTGCAGGACGAACGGCCCCTGGTCGCCGGCGATGGTGACACGGTCCTGCTCGATCGCCGTCAATTGGCCGAGCCCTTTCAGGATCTGCCCCGTGCGCACCAGCTCGCTGTGCCCGTTGGGGGCGACGATGACGGCGTACGCGACGTCACCCACCACGGTGCCGGCGAGCCGGTACCCGGCGGCGGCACGCGGCAGCGCGCCGGTCGGCGTCGGCGTCGCCTCGGGCGTGACGGTGACGCTGGGCGTCGCGGTCGCTGGCGGTTCCGGGGGCGGCGCATGATGGGCGCGCCACAGCAGCCAGGTGCCGAGCGCCAGCACGACACCGATGCAGACCGACAGAATCAATCCGATGGCGCGGTCGGCGTTCATCGCCGCGGCGCCTCCGGGTTGGTGCTCGCCTGGGCGCCGGTGCTCGGCTGGATCGCGGTCATCGCCTCGTTGTCGGGGGAGCGGTTCTCGGACGCCCAGACCGCGGCGTGGTTGGCCGGGGCGCCATTCGTGGCCAGCCTGGGCGTACCGCCCACACTCATCGACACCGCGAACCTGATCCTACGGAAGAGCACGCATTTCGTCGAGTACGCGATCCTCGCGGCCCTGACCTGTCGCGCGCTCGGCATGGGCGCGATGGTCCGTTCGCGGCGCGGGCGCGTGCTCGGCGCGGTGCTGTTGGCGGTCGCCGTCGCGGCCGCCGACGAAGTGCACCAGACCTTCACGCTCACCCGCACCGGGCGGGCGCACGATGTCCTGCTCGACGCCGCCGGGGCGCTGGGCGGCGCGCTCCTCGCCGCGCGGATGCGGCGGCGCGGTCACTCGCGCGCGGCCGGCGCGCCCAGTGGACGTCCGGCGCGCGCGCAACCTTGACAGCGGCGCCTGGCCCGGCCATGTCGGCGCTGGAGGCAGGGACGTGGGGCTGGCTCATCGGCAGGCGGCGCGGCGGCGGGTGTTGTTGCGCCACGAGCGGGCGCTGTGGACGCAGGGCCTGCAGCGCGTTGCCGGAGTCGACGAGGTGGGTGTCGGTCCGCTCGCCGGGCCGCTGGTCGCGGCCGCCGTCATCCTGCCGCGGGAGTGCGAGATCCGCGGCATCGACGATTCGAAGAAGCTGAGCCCGGCGCGCCGCGAGGCGCTCGGGGCGGAGATCGAAGCAGCCGCGATCGCGATCGGCATCGGCGTGGTCGAGGTGCGCGATGTCGAGCGCCTCAACACCTACTGGGCGTCGATCGAAGCCATGCGCCGCGCCGTCGCCGCACTCTCGGTGGCGCCCGAGCAACTCCTGCTGGATGCCCGCCGCATCCCGGGTCTGGCGGTGCCGCAGGTGGCGCTGGTGAAGGGCGATGCGCGCAGCTACTCGATCGCGGCGGCGTCGATCGTCGCCAAGGTGGCGCGCGACGCGATGATGACCGAGCTCGATCAGCGCTACCCAGTCTACGGGTTCGCCCGCCACATGGGCTACGGCACCGCCGAGCACCTCGCCGCCCTGGAGCGCCACGGCCCGTGCCCGGCCCACCGGCGATCGTTCCTGCCGGTGGCCCAGGCGCGGCTGCCGGGATTCTGAAGGGCGGGCCGTTACGCTGCCAGGCTGTTGGCGGTTCGGGGCAGAGACTCCGGACCCCGACGGCGAACAGCCTGGCAGCGTGACAGGCTGACCAGCGGCTGCCTTCTCGCCCGCGCCGTCCTATACTGCGGCCATGTCGATCGACGTCCGCATGCCGAAGCTGAGCGACACCATGGAGTCCGGTGTCATCATCCGCTGGATGAAGGCGCCCGGCGATCCGGTGGCCAAGGGCGATCCTTTGGCCGAGGTGGAGACCGACAAAGCCGATGTCGAGCTGGAGGCGTCGGAGAGCGGCGTGCTGCGCGAGATCAAGATTCCCGAGGGGCAGAGCGCGACCGTCGGGGCGGTGATCGCGGTGCTCGCGTCCGGCGACGAGGGTGTCGGCGATGGCGCCGCCTCGCGGCCGGCGCCGGGCGCGCCCGCGGCCCGCCGCGAGGCGCCACCGGTGGCCGCGGCGCCGGCGCCGCGGCCGCCGCGTGAAAAGCCCGGCGGCGCCGGCCGCGCCGCGGCCGAGTGCGGCGCCGTCACCCGTCGCGCCGGCGTCGGCGGTGCGCGCCTCGCCGCTGGCATGGCGGATGGCGGATGCGGCCGGGGTCGATCTCGGCAACGTGCGCGGCTCGGGGCCGGGCGGGCGCATTCTCAAGCGCGACGTCGAAACGGCCGCGCGCGCCGCGGCGCCGCCGCCGGCGGCGCGCGAGCCCGCGGAATCGCAGCGCGAAGAGGCGCCGGCCGCGCTGCCAGCCGGCAGTCGGCGCGAGGAGATCTCGCGCATGCGGGCGACGGTGGCGCGGCGGATGACCGAGGCCAAGCGCGAGATCCCGCATTTCTACGTCACCGCCGAGATCGACATGACCGAGGCGATGGCCCTGCGCGAGTCGATCCGCCGCCGCGAGACGATGCCGGGCCTCACCGTCACCCATCTGCTGGTGCGGGCGTTGTCGATCGGCCTGGTGCGCCATCCGCACGTCAACGCCTCGTGGCAGGAGGGCGGCATCATCGTCCATGACGACGTCAACATCGGCATCGCGGTCGCGGTCGACGACGGCCTGGTGGTGCCGGTCCTGCACCGGGTGCAGACGCTCAGCCTGGGCGAGATCGCCGCCGCCGCCGGCGAGCTCACCGAGAAGGCCCGCCACGGCCGCTTCGGTGGCGAGGATCTCACCGGCGCGACGTTCAGCCTGTCCAATGTCGGCATGCTCGACGTCGAGGAGCTGACGGCGGTGATCAATCCGCCCAACGCGGCGATCCTCGCCACCGGCGCGGTGAAGGAGCGGCCGATCGCGCGCGACGGCCAACTGGCGATCGCCAAGACGCTGCGCGCCACGCTGTCGTGCGATCACCGGGTCCTGAACGGCCTCGAGGGCGGCCGGTTCCTCGTCGAGCTGAAGAGCATCCTCGAGAACCCGGTCAGCCTGTTGCTGGAGTAGTGGGCATGGGTGCGATCGCCGCTGCGACCGGCGCCGTGGCGGCGCCGCCGCTGCAGGTACGGCGCCTCGGGCGCCGCCCGTACGAGGAGGTGCTGGCGTTGCAGGAGGATCTGCTGGCGCGCGTTGCCGCCGGCGGGCCGGAGACGGTCCTGCTGCTCGAACATCCGCCGGTGTACACCCTCGGCCGCGGCGCCGACGCTGCCGATCTGCGTGGCGCGCCGGAGCGCCTGGGCGTGCCGTGGGTGCGCGTCGGTCGCGGCGGCGGCGCCACCTTCCACGGGCCCGGGCAGCTCGTCGCCTATCCGATCGTGCGCCTGCGCGCCGCCGGCCGCGACGTGTCGGGCTACGTCTGCGCGCTCGAGCGGGCGCTGATCGACACCTGCGCCGCGTTCGGCGTGGCGGCGCGCGCGCCCAGCGGTCAGATCGGCGTGTGGGCGGGAGGGCGCAAGATCGCCTCCGTCGGCATCGGCGTGCGGCGCGGCGTCGCCTATCACGGGATCGCGCTCAACGTCGCCACCGACCTGGCCTACTTCGACGCCATCACGGTCTGCCGCAGTGACGGGCTGCGACTAATCAACCTGGGCGCGCTGTGCACGCCGCCGCCGGCGCTGGATGCAGTGGGCGACGCCTTCGCTCGCGCCCTGGCCGCGCGGCTGGATCGCGCCATCGCCGAGGTGCCATGATGGCCGTGACCCGGCGCCATCCCGAGTGGCTCAAGGTGCGTGCCCCCGGGGGCGACGCGTACGCGTCGACCAAGCAGGTGGTGCAGTCGCTGGATCTCCACACCGTCTGCGAGGAGGCGCGCTGCCCGAACCTGGGCGAGTGCTGGGGGCAGCGCACGGCGACGTTCATGTTGCTCGGCGACGTCTGCACTCGCAACTGCGGCTACTGCGCCGTCGCCCATGGACGGCCGGCGGCGGTCGATCCGCACGAGCCGGAGCGCGTCGCCGCCGGCGTCGAGCGACTCGGCCTGCGCCACGTCGTCGTCACGTCGGTGGATCGCGACGACCTGCCGGACGGCGGCGCCGGCCACTTCGCCGCCACCGCGCGGGCGATCAAGCGCCGCCAGCCCGGCTGCACGGTCGAGGTGCTGACCCCGGACTTCAAGGGCAACCTCGAGGCGCTGGCCGAGGTGGTCGAGGCGCCGATCGACGTCTTCAACCACAACACCGAAACCGTGCCGCGGCTCTACAAGCTGGCGCGGCCGGGTGGCCGCTACGACCGCTGCCTGGCGATGCTCGACGCCGCCAAGCGCCGGCGGCCGAGCCTGCTCACCAAGACCGGTCTGATGCTCGGCCTCGGCGAGGAGCCGGCGGAGGTGCTGGCGGTGCTCGCCGACCTGCGCGGCGTCGCCTGCGACATCCTCACGCTCGGCCAGTACCTGCAACCGACCCGCCAGCATCTGCCGATCGCCCGCTACCTGACGCCGGCCGAGTTCGACGAGCTCGGCAACCGCGCCCGCGCCCTGGGATTCCGCCACGTCGAATGCGGCCCACTCGTCCGCAGCTCCTACCATGCGTGGCAGCACGTGGCGTAGTCGCCCGCCCCTGGCGCTCCCGCTCGGGGCGGATGGTGATCAGCTCCGCCGCGCCAGCACCTCGACGTGGCCGATCGAGAAGAAGGCGTCGGGCAACTGGCCCCAGCGGCGCAGACCGTCGGCGATCCACTGCAACTCGGCGCGGTCGGCGATTCCGTACGCGACTGCCTTGGCGGCCAGGTTCGAGTGCAGCGTGCGCTCGGCCCACGATTCGGCCCAGAGCCGGGGCGACTCGTAGCCCGGGAAGGTCCAGGTGGTGCCGCTGACCTGCGGATCGGTGAACCCGGCCTGCTTCACCCAGCCGTACAGGTGACGACCGGCATCCGGCTCGCCGCCGTTGCGCCGGGCGACGGCGCGATAGACCTCGAGCCAACGGGTGAGCTCGTCCGCCGCGGGGTTCCAGGTGCAGATGCCATAGTCGCTGTCGCGCAGGGCGACGATGCCGCCGGAGGCGAGCAGGCGACGCATGGCGCCCAGGACCGCCAGCGGATCGGCCACGTGCTGCAGGACCTGGTGCGCATAGACGACATCGAAGCCGCCCGGCCGGTCGAGGCTCAACACGTCGGCCTGCTCGACGCGCAGGTTGGCCGCTCCCTCGGTCGCGGCGCGCTCGCGGGCCTGGGCGACGACGTCGGCCCCCAGATCGATGGCCAGCACCGGCCCCGGCGCCACCGCCGCCGCCAGTCCGACGCTGATCGATCCCGGCCCGCAGCCGACGTCGAGCAGTCGCATCCCGGGACGCAGGTGCGGGAGGAGGAAGCGCGCTGCCTCCGCCGCCGTGCGTTTGCGATGCTGGCTGACCACCGACTCGTGATGACCATGCGTGTAGGTTTCGAGCGCGTCCGCCATGTGCGGTCTCTTGCCACGACTGAGCCATCACCGTCGAAGCCGTTCCATGATGGGCGAAACGCGCCGGCATCCCGCGAAATGTGACAGTCCTAGCAAGACTTTTGCCTCCGAGTTGTGTTTACACCGCCTCCCGATTTTGCGATGGTGCGCGATGCAACAGAATCGGTGAACACCATTGGGAGGCGGTGAATGATGAAGCTGTATGACTACCCTGACTGCCCGTTCGCTCAGAAGGTCCGGGTGGTGCTGGCAGAGAAGGAGCTCGAGTACGAGACCATCTTCGTCGATCTGCGGACCGGCGAACACCGCCAGAACGCTGAGTTTTTGAAGCTGAACCCGTACGGCAAGGTGCCGGTTCTGATCGACGATGAAGTCGTCGTGTACGACTCCACCATCATCAACGAGTACCTCGAGGACGAGTATCCTCACCCGCATCTCATGCCGGAGGACTCCGCCGCCCGGGCGCGCGTGCGGACCCTCGAGGACTATTGCGACAACTCGTTCCTGCCGTCCGCTGGCTTCGTCCAGGCCGAGCTCAGCAAGCCGGTGGAGGAGCAGGACGCCGAGCGCCTGGCCCGCTATCGCAACGAGCTGCAGCGCGGGCTGAAGCGGCTCGAGGCCTTCCTCGCCGGCAAGGAATACCTGGTGGGCGATTTCTCGCTTGCCGACGTCGCCTTCATCCCGGCGCTGCTGATCCTGCCCCGGCTCGGGGTCGAGGTCGACCCGGCCCTGCGCGGCGTCACCGCTTGGATCAACCGCCTCAAGCAGCGTCCGAGCGTCCAGATCCTGGAGCGGTGAGGGCGTAGCGCGAGGAGCGGCGCGTGAGCCACCAAGACGACGCCCTCGAGCGTTCGATCCTCGATTCGTACAGGGTCGTCTGCATCTGCAACAAGATTCGCAAGGGCGTCATCGAGAAGGCGATCCGCGGCGGGGCACGCACGCTCGACGACGTCCGCCGTCGCACGCGTGCGTGCACCGGCCCGTGCACCCCGAATCGCTGCGGCCCGGTGATCCGGCAGATGCTGGCGGACGCCGAGCGCGAGCGCGTTGACAGGGGCTCTGGGGGCGTCTAAGCAACTTATTCGGAATCATTCCTGTTTAGGCTCCACAGCGAAGGAGGAGAGCGATGAAGCCCCTGAAAGGCACCAAGACCCACGACAACCTCAAGGCCGCGTTCGCCGGCGAGTCGCAGGCAAATCGGCGCTATCTGTATTTCGCCCGCCGGGCGGACATCGAGGGATACCCCGAGGTTGGCGGACTGTTCCGCGACACCTCGGAGGCGGAGACCGGGCACGCCTTCGGTCACATGGATTTCCTGGCCCAGGTGGGCGATCCCTGCACCGGCGTCCCCATCGGCGACACGGAGAAGAACCTCAAGTCGGCCGTCGAGGGCGAGACCTACGAGTACACGCAGATGTACCCTGGCTTCGCCAAGACGGCGCGTGACGAAGGCTTCGACGAGATCGCGGAGTGGTTCGAGACCCTGGCCCGGGCCGAGAAGTCGCATGCCGGCCGCTTCTCGAGCGGGCTCGGCAATCTGAAGCTGTAGGCGAGCTGTCAGCTTTCGGCCGTCAGCCGTCAGCGGGACGCTTCCTGGCTGGCGGCTGATGGCTGACGGCTGAGAAGCCCGACCACCGATGCACCCCTCCATTCGTCCGGTCACGCTCGACGACGTCGTCGGGTTGGAGCGCTACGAAGCGATCCGCGACGAGGTGCGGCGGCGGGTGATCGCGCTCAAGAAGGCCCGCCGCGTCGCGGTCGGCCCCGAGCTCACCTTCGTCTTCGAGAACCACGACACCGTCTATTTCCAGATCCAGGAGATGCTGCGCGCCGAGCGGATCACCGATCTCGACGCCGTGCGCGCCGAGCTGGCGGTGTACAATGCGCTGCTCCCGGCCCCCGGGGAGCTGAGCGCGACGCTGCTGATCGAGATCACCGACCAGCAAGACGTCGCCGCGCGCCTGCTGCAATTTCTCGGCATCGACGAATGCGTGGCGCTGATGATCGGCGACCGTCGGGTGCCCGGCGAGTTCGAGGCGGGGCGCAGCCGCGAGGACAAGCTGAGCGCCGTCCAGTACGTGCGCTTCGCGCTGCCACCGGCGGCGCGGGCGGCGTTCGCCGATCCGTCGGAGCCGGTGCGCCTGGTCGTCGACCATCCGCGCTACCGGTACGAGGCGGCGATTGCCGGCGCGGTGCGCGCCTCGCTCGCCGCCGACCTGCAGGGCGCCGCATGACGCAGCGAGCGACGCGACAGTTGGCGGCGATCTACGGCGTGCTGGTCGCGTCGCGCGATCACCCGACCGCCGAGCAGGTGTTCCGCCGCGTGCGCGACACGCTGCCGCGGGTCAGTCTCGGGACCGTCTACCGCAACCTGGACAAGCTGCGCGAGCAGGGACGCCTGCGCGTGGTGCGGCTGGCGAGCGGCGAGGCGCACTACGACGCCATCGTCTCCGCGCACGACCACTTCGTATGCGAGCGCTGCCACACGGTGCTCGATCTCGATGGCGCGACCATGCCGCCGACGGTGGGGCGACTGCGCGACGACGGCTGCGTCGTGCACTGGCACACCACGGCGCTGTACGGGTTGTGCGGCGCCTGCGCGGCAGCGACGCGACGACCCGGCGCGGGGGCGGCGGCATGACCGAGCTGCCGCGGCACATTCCGCTCTTCCCGCTCCCCAACGCGGTGCTCTTCCCCGGCGTGCCGCTGCCGCTGCACATCTTCGAGCCGCGCTATCGCGAGATGGTGCGCGACGTCGAGCGGGGCGAGGACAAGCTGATCGGCATGGTCCTGCTGCGCGGCGAGTGGCGCGCGGCGTACTATGCCCGGCCGGAGGTCTATCCCGTCGGCTGCGCCGGCCGCCTGGTCAGCGTCGAGCCGCTGGCGGACGGCCGCTACAACATCCTGCTGCAGGGCGTCCGCGAATTCGCGCTGCTCGACGAGCTGCCGGGCGGCAGCTATCGGCGGGCCGAGATCGCCTGGCGCGCCCCCGAGGCGGCGGGCGTGCCGAGCGGACTGCGAACCCGCCTGCATGCCCTGGTGCAGCGCTACCTGGAGGAGCGGGAGCTGACGCTGGCGTCGCGCCTGCTCTCCGACCCGACGCTGTCCGATGAGCTGCTGATCAACTTCCTCTGCTACGCGCTCGACTTCTCCCCGATGGAAAAGCAGGCCCTGCTCGAGGCCCCAGGCCTCGCCGATCGCGGCCGGCGCCTGTGCGATGTCGTGCACTTCGCGCTCGAGGCGCGGGTGCCCGGCGGCGAGCCCGACAAGTGGTATCACTGACCCGACGCCGCGCGCGGCCCTGCTTGATTCGCCGCGAGGGCGCACGCTAGGTCACGACGAGAAAGGCATCCCGCCAGCATGAAACGACGCGAAGCGTTGACCGTCTGGGAACGCACCTATCTGCCGCAGATCTTCGGCGGCCTGATGGTGACGTTCTACCGCTTCTTCAAGAACCTCGGGCTGCACGGACTGCACGCGGTCGGGCTCGCCACCGAGACGCGGGCGGCGGTCACCACCCAGTGGCCCGACGAGATCAAGCTCTACCCCGACAACTTCCGCGGCAGCCATCGTCTGACCCTGAAGGAGGACAACTCGGTGCGCTGCACCGCGTGCTTCCTCTGCGCGACGGCGTGTCCCGCCAACTGCATCTTCATCGAGGCGGGCGAGCATCCCGACCCGCACGTGGAGAAATTCCCCCTCCGCTACGAGATCGACACCCTGCGCTGCATCTACTGCGGCCTCTGCGTCGAGGCCTGTCCGTGCGACGCAATCCGCATGGACACCTACGTGCACCCCCGCATCTGGGGCTATTCGCGCAAGGACTTCATTGAGACCAAGGACATCTTCATCCATCGGTCCAAGGTCCTCGCCGAGCGCGGTCGCCACGGACTGATCGAGGAGATGGTCGAGGACTACCGCAGGCTCGACAACGAGGCGATCACGGTCGCGCGCTGAGCGCCCGCCGGGTCCGCACGAGGTCCACATGAGCAAGACGTACCGCGACATCATGGCCGAAGCCCGCCAGGCGGTTCCCGAATGGACGCCCGACGAGGTGCGCCAGCGGATGTCCAATGGCGGCGGCTACACGCTGCTCGACGTCCGCGAGAAGGAGGAGTACCGCGAGGGGCATCTGCCCGGCGCGGTCTCGGTGCCGCGCGGATTCCTCGACATGCGGATCGAGGAGGCCGTGCCCGACAAGAACGCGCCCATCATCCTGTACTGCGCCGGCGGCACGCGCTCGCTGCTCGCCGGACGGACGCTGCGCGAGCTCGGGTACACCAACCTGGTGTCGATGTCGGGCGGCTTCAGCGCCTGGAAGAACGGTGGGCACCCGTGGCAGGCGGACCGCCAGTTCACGGCCGATCAGCTCAATCGCTACAGCCGCCACTTCCTGCTGCCGGAAGTCGGCGAGGCGGGACAGGCCAAGTTGCTCGACGCCAAGGTGCTGTGCATCGGCGCCGGTGGGCTGGGCTCGCCGACGGCATTCTATCTCGCCGCGGCGGGCGTCGGAACGATCGGCATCGTCGACATGGACGTGGTCGACGTCAGCAATCTGCAGCGGCAGATCCTCCACACCAACGACCGCGTCGGCATGCCCAAGGTCGAGTCGGCGCAGAAGACGCTCAACGCGCTCAACCCCGACATCAAGGTGATCGGCTACCAGGAGCGGGTGAGCTCCGAGAACATCATGGAGCTCATCCGCGACTACGACGTCATCGTCGACGGCTGCGACAACTTCCCCACCCGCTATCTGGTGAACGACGCCTGCTACATCGCCAAGAAGCCGAACGTGCACGGCAGCATCTTCCAGTTCGAGGGCCAGGCGACGGTCTTCTATCCCGACCAGGGACCCTGCTACCGCTGCCTGTTCCCGGAGCCGCCGCCGCCGGGCGCGGCGCCGAGCTGCCAGGAGGCGGGCGTCCTCGGCGTGCTGCCTGGCCTGGTCGGCTGCGTGCAGGCGCTCGAGACGATGAAGCTCATCCTCGGCGCCGGCCGGCCGCTGATCGGGCGGATGATCTACTTCGACACGCTGAGCATGGAGCTGCGCATCCACAAGCTGCGCAGGGATCCGGCCTGCCCGCTGTGCGGCGAGCGGCCGACGGTCACCGAGCTCATCGACTACGAGGAGTTCTGCGGCCTCCGCAACAGCGGCGCGCCGGCACACCCCTGACATCCCCGAGCCGCGCGTCGTCCCCGGCGACGGGGCTGTTGGCGCTCGGCGGCGATTTTCGATACCTGACGGCACGGCACCATGGAGCGGAAGACGGCATGACGCGCGCGCCCGAGCGCATCGCGAGAGGGCGCTGATGCGCGTGCAGGTGAAGCTGTTCGCGACGCTGCGCAAGTACATGCCCGCGGGCAAGGCCGGCGACACCGTGACGGTGGACGTGCCGGAGGACGCGACGGTCGGCGACCTGGTCGCCCGCCTGGGCATTCCCGCCGAGCACGCGCGGATGGCGGTCGCCGCCGGCGAGCAGCTCGATCTCGCGGCGCGCCTGCCGCCCGGCGTCGAGATCAATCTCTTTCCGCCCCTGGCTGGAGGGGCGTGATGGGCAACACCCGTCCAGGGGTGGGGGTGGACACATGGAGCAGGCCGTGACGACGTCGCCGGGACGCAGCACCGCCGCCGACCGCATCGACCAGTTGCGGGCGCGCGCGGCGCGCTTGCGCGAGCATTCGCTGCGCGCGACCTCGGAGGCCGGCAGCGGCCATCCCAGCTCCTGCCTGTCGGCCGCCGACCTGGTGGCGGCGCTGTTCTTCGACGTCCTGCGCTACGACCCGAGCGATCCGGGCAACCCCGAGTGCGATCGCTTCGTGCTGTCCAAAGGGCACGCCGCGCCCCTGCTCTACGCCGCCTGGGCGGAAGCGGGCGCCATTCCGCACGAGCAACTGCTCACCCTGCGCCGCATCGACAGCCCGCTCGAGGGGCACCCGACGCCGCACTTTCCCGGTACCGTCGCCGCCACCGGCTCGTTGGGCCAGGGGCTCTCGGTCGGGGTCGGCCTGGCGTGGAACGCGAAGCAGCTCAGCCACGCCGATCAGCGCATCTACGTGCTGTGTGGCGATGGCGAGGTGGCCGAGGGCTCGGTGTGGGAGGCGATCGCGCTCGCCGCGCACCAGCAGCTCGACAACCTGATCGCGATCGTCGACGTCAACGGCCTTGGCCAGAGCCAGCGCACCATGTACGGGTTCGACGTCGCCGGCTACGCGGCGCGCTTCGCGTCGTTCGGCTGGCACGCGATTCCCATCGACGGCCACGACATGGAGGCCATCGTCGCCGCCTTCGAGGAGGCGAGCGCGGTGCGCGGCCAGCCGGTGGCGATCATCGCCCGCACCAAGAAGGGGCAGGGCGTCTCGGCGCTGGTCGACAAGGACAACTGGCACGGCAAGGCGGTGCCCAAGGGCGCCGATCTCGATGCCGCGCTCGCGGAGGTGCGCACCGCCGCCCCGCCGGTCGCGCTGTCGCCGGTCGCCAGGCGCGGCAACGCGCGCCGCCCGGCGGCGGCGGCGCGGACGCCGATGGCGGCGCCCGACTACCCGCCCGACGCCCAGGTGGCGACCCGCGAGGCCTACGGCACCGCGCTGGCGAAGCTCGGCGCGGTCGACCCCGCGGTGGCGGTGATCGATGCCGACACCAAGAACTCCACCTTCGCCGAACGCTTCCTCGCCGCGCATCCGCAGCGCTACCTCGAGGCGTACATCGCCGAGCAGAACATGGTCGGTGTCGCCGTCGGCCTGTCGGCGGCCGGCCGGACGCCGTTCGTGTCCAGCTTCGCCTGCTTCCTCACCCGCGCCTTCGATCACATCCGCATGGCGGCGATCTCGCGCGCCAACCTGAAGCTCGCCGGCTCGCACTGCGGCGTCTCGATCGGCGAGGACGGCCCGTCGCAGATGGGCCTCGAGGATCTGGCGATGATGCGCGCCGTGCCGCACGCGGTGGTGCTCTATCCGGCGGACGCCGTGAGCACCGAGCGCCTGGTCGAGGCGATGGCGGCGACGCGTGGCATCCACTACCTGCGCCTGACGCGGCCGAAGGCGCCGGTGCTGTACGGCCCGAGCGAGCAGTTCCCGATCGGTGGCTCGAAGGTGCTGCGGCAGAGCGACGCGGACCGGCTGACCATCGTTGCCGCCGGCGTCACGCTGGTCGAGGCGCTGGGCGCCCACGAGCGGCTCGCCAGGGAGGGGATCGCGGTGCGGGTCGTCGACGCCTACTCGGTGAAGCCGATCGATGTCGCCGGCCTGCGCGCCGCGGCGCGCGCCAGTGGCGGCCGCGTGCTGGTGGTCGAGGATCACTATGCCGACGGCGGCCTCGGCGACGCGGTGTTGAACGCCCTCAGCGGCGAGCCGGTGCAGGTGACCAAGCAGGCGGTCAACGACGTCCCGCGCTCGGGCAAGCCGGCGGAGCTGCTGGCGAGGTTCGGCCTCGACGCCGCGTCGATCGCGCAGCGCGTCCGCGAGCTGCTGGCGTAGCAGGGCAGCGCGCGGCCGATCCGCGGCCGGCTCCGGGGTTCATCGCGAGCCGCGGCGCCGATACGCCGCCCGGTACAGCACGCCGCCGCGGCGCAGCGCCTTGCGGGCGAAATCGGTGTCGTGCCGGTCGACGCGCCCGACGCTGACGCGCTCCAGGGCCGGCACGGCGTCCAGCTCGCTCAGGCCGAGCTGGAAGGTCTCCTCGACGTCGGTGAGGAGCTCGATCTCGGCGCCCGGCGCGAGGACGTGCGCGATCGCCGTCGCGAGCTGCGGCGACCAGATGCGGCGCTTGAAGTGGCGGCGCTTCCACCAGGGATCGGGGAACTGCACGTACACCGCCGCCGCCGATCCGCCGGGAAGCAGCGGCAGCAGGCAGGTGGCGTCGGCCCACACGACGCGGGCGTTCGCCAGCCCGTCGGCGGCAAGCGCGGCGGCGATGCGGGCGGCGCGAGTGGCCGAGCGCTCGATGGCGTAGAAGTTCCACTCCGGCCGCGCGCGGGCGACGGCGCGCAGAAACTCGCCGCGACCGGGGCCGACCTCGATGGCCACCGGCCGCGGGTTGCCGAACAGGCGCGGCCAGCAGTCGCGCGGCAGCGCGCCCTCAACCTCAGGCAAAGCGCCGTCCTCCGTCCACCGGCAGCACGACGCCGGTGACGTAGTCCGCGCCCGCCAGGTAGCGAACGGCCTCGGCGATGTCGGCGGCCGACCCCTGGCGGCGCAGCAGGGTGCGCCCGATCTCGCGTTGGCGCGCGGCGGGCGGGAAGTCGGGCGGGAACAGCACTGGTCCCGGCGCGATGACGTTCACCCGCACGGCCGGCGCCAGGGCGCGCGCCAGCCATGCGGCGTGCGCCACGACGGCGCGCTTGGCGACGGAGTAGGGCAGGTAGTCCGCCCACGGATGCAGAGCGGCCACGTCGCCCATGGCGACGATGCAGCCGCCGCCCTGGCGCACCATCAGCGGGCCGAGGCGGCGCGCCGGGACCAGGAAGGTCTGGAAATTGAGCCGCATCATGTCGTTCCAGTCGGCCGGGGTGGCGGTGGCGAGCGGCGTGCGGCGAAAGACGCCGGCATTGGCGATCCAGACGTCGACGCGGCCGAAGGCGCGGCGCACGCGGGCGATCACGGCCGCCATCTGGCGCTCGTCGGCGGCATCGGCGCGCAGCGCCAGGACGCGCACGCCGCGTTGCTCGAGGGCGCGGCAGGTGGCGCGCGCCGCGTCGGCCGACGACCAGTAGGTGAAGGCGACGTTGGCGCCGTGCTCGGCGAGGCCGAGGCCGATGGCGCGACCGAGGCGGTGGGCGCCGCCGGTGATCAGCGCCGTGGCGCCGCGCAGCTCCACGGGGAGACTCCCGTCGCGCCCGGCGCGACGGTCACGCCTCGGGGACGTGCAGTGGCTCGAGCACGATCTCGGCGGGGCAGGCGCCCGGGGGCGCGGCGAGCACCTGCAGGACGGCGGCGGCGATGTCCGCCGGCCGCAGGGCGCGGGCGCGCTGCGGCGGCGGCAGCGGCTCGGGGCTGACCGGGCCGGGGACGATGGCGGTCACCTTGATTCCGTGCTCGCGCACTTCGTCGAACAGCGACTGGGTGAAGCCCAGCAGGCCGAACTTGGCGGCGGCATACGACGCCTCGCCGGCGCGGCCGCGCTGGCCGGCGATCGCGGCGATGTTGACGATCGTGCCGCGGCCGTGGGCCAGCATGTCGGGCAGCACCAGCCGCGTCAGCACCATCGGCGCCCGCAGGCAGGTGGCCAGCGTGCGGTCCCAATCGGCCAGCGACGTCTTCACGACCGGGCTGTGCGGCGGCGCGAAGGCGGCGTTGTTGATCAGGACGGTGATGCGGCCGAGGCGTTCGATGATCACCCGTACCGCGTGCTCGAGATCGCCGTCGCGAGTGACGTCGGTGGGCAGCGCCAGCACCGGCGCCGCGGCCGCATCGGCGGCGGCTTCGGCGGCCGTCTGCGCCAGGTCGCTCTCGGTGCGGGCGAGCGCCGCGACGGGACAGCCGGATCGGGCCAACTGCACGGCGACGGCGCGGCCGATGCCGCGCCCGGCACCGGTGACCAGCGCCACGTTGGCGCGCGGCAAGGATGTCACGCGCGTATGCATAGCGGATCGCGGGCGCGTTTCAACGCGGGTTCGCGGGCCGCGGGAGCGGCGCCGTCTCTTCGTTTCCGGCCGGACCCTCGTGCTCGGGCGGCGCGTCCGCGGCCGGCTCGTCGACGTCGTCCGCGCCGGCGCCGGCCAGCCACTCCGGTTCGAGCGCGGGCGCGGGATCCGCCACTGCCGGGGCCTGGGCGGCGGCGACCGCGGCGTCGCTGCCGTGCTCGCGCAGCTCGCGCAGGTGGGCCTGCAGCGGCGCCAGCTCGCGCAGAGGCTGCGAGATGCGCGAGCCGAGCGGCTGCGTGATGTCGTGTTTCACCGCGCCAGCGGAATGCTGCGTCATGGAACCGCCGTCGGGCAGGGTGCGCGGCTGGGTCATGGGGCCGCTCGAGATCGAGGAGACCGGCCCGCTGCGCATGCTGCGCGTGCCGCGGTCGCGCACGGGGCCGCCGGTGCGGCGATCGTCGGGGTGGCGGCCGCTGCTCTCGCCGATCGTGATCCCCTCGTACATCGACCGGCTGCCCGCGCCGACCGGCCCGCTGTCGGCGCCGATCGGTCCCGAGTGCTCGCTGACGGCGCTGGCTCCGGGGGTGCGGATCTGCGCGGTCGCGGGGAGCGCGCAGAGGAGGATCGCGAGCGGCAGCCAACGCGGCATGGGGGCACTATGCCTGGTGCGGGACGGCAATTGTAGCCGCGCGGGCGGTGTCCGCGGCCACCCGGCGCCGGGCGCGATCAGCGGCAGACGCCGGTGCGGCGGGCGGCGTCGGCGACGGCTTTGCCGACGCGCAGCGCCACCTGCTTGTCGAGCGCCTCGGGGATGATGCGCTCCGGCGTCGGTTCGATCACGTAGGCGGCGAGCGCCTCGGCGGCGGCGATCTTCATGTCCTCGTTCACCACCGTGGCGCAGGCGTCGAGGGCGCCGCGGAAGACGCCGGGGAAGGCGAGGACGTTGTTGATCTGGTTCGGGAAGTCGCTGCGGCCGGTGCCGATCACCGCCGCGCCGGCGTCGCGCGCCGCGTCGGGCATGATCTCCGGGATCGGGTTGGCCATCGCCAGGATGATCGGATGCCTGTTCATGCTGCGCACCATGTCCTGGCTGACCAGGTTGCCCTGCGACAGGCCGATGAAGATGTCGGCGCCCCGCATCGCGTCGGCCAGCGTGCCGGACAGGTTGCGCCTGTTGGTGCGGGCCGCGATCTCCCGCTTGAAGGCGTTCAGATCGGTGCGATCGCGGTGCACGATGCCCTTGGTGTCGCACATGATGACGTCGCCCGGCTTGGGCGCCTTGCCGAGCTCGCCGTAGCTGAGGATCAGCCGGCAGCAGGCGATGGCCGAGGCGCCGCTGCCGTTGAAGACGATCGTGCACTCGTCGAGCTTCTTGCCGGCGACCTTGAGCGCATTGATCAGCGCCGCCAGCACGACGATGGCGGTGCCGTGCTGGTCGTCGTGGAACACCGGAATGCCGAGGTCCTGGAGCCGCGCCTCGACCTCGAAGCAGCGCGGCGCGGCGATGTCCTCGAGGTTGATGCCGCCGAACACCGGCGCGATCAGACGCACCGTCTGGACGATCTCGTCGACGTCCTGGGTGGCGAGGCAGATCGGGAAGGCGTCGACGTTGGCGAACTCCTTGAAGAGGACCGCCTTGCCTTCCATGACCGGGATGGCCGCCTCCGGGCCGAGGTTGCCGATGCCGAGGATTGCCGATCCGTCGGAGACGACGGCGACCGTATTGTGCTTCAGGGTGAGCTCGAAGACGCGCGCCGGCGCCTTGGCGATCTCCTGGCAGACCTGCGCCACGCCGGGGGTGTAGGCGAGGCTGAGATCCCTGCGGTCGTTGAGGCCGACCTTGCTCTTCACCTCCAGCTTCCCGTGCAACTGGGAGTGGAGGGCAACGGATTCCTTGTCGAGATCAGTCATGTGGGGTCGACCTTATGACGCCCGTCGGGGCGAGCGGGATCTGGGATGGGGCTTGGCGGGCCAGAACGACCGCGGCGGCGGACGGTGTGAACCGCCGCCGCCGCGGGATCGGGTCAGTTGCCGACGACGAAGCAGACGCTGGTGGTGCCGCTGCCGCCGATGTTCAGCGTCGCGACGCGCCGGGCGCCATCGACCTGGTAGTCGCCGCAGGTGCCGGTCACCTGCCGGAAGGCGTCGAGCACCTGGCGCGTGCCGGTCGCGCCCACCGGATGGCCGGCGCCGATCAGGCCGCCGCTCGGGTTGATCGGCAGCTTGCCGCCCATCTCGATGGTGCCGTCCTCGATCGCCTTCCACGCCTCGCCCGGCTTGGTGAGGCCGAAGTGATCGATCGCCATGTACTCGGACGTGGTGAAGCAGTCGTGGGTCTCGATCGCCTGCACGCCCCAGCAGTCCTTCACGCCGGCGCGGCGGAACGCGTCGACGATCGCCTGGCGCGTGTGCGGCAGGACGTACGGGTTGTCCTTGCTCTCGGCGACCTTGGTGTCGAATTCGATCGGCGCCGTGCGATGCCCCCAGCCCATCAGCTTGGGGATCGACGCGAGCGCGATGCCGCGCTTCTTGGCGTAGGCCGCCGCCGCCTTCTCCGAGGCGAGGAAGAGGGCGACGCAGCCGTCGGTCACCTGCGAGCAATCGGAGATCTTGATGCGGCCGCCGATGAGACTGTTGAACTTGTCGTTGGCGTTGGCGTGCTCCTCGGTCATGTACCAGTTGCGCGTCTGCGCCAGCGGGTTGCGCTTGGCGTTGGAGTAGTTGACCGCGGAGATGTGGGCCAGGTGTTCGCTCTTGAGGCCGAAGCGCTTGTCGTACTCGTCACCCAGGCGACCGAAGAGCTTGGGGAACGGAAACTCGACGCCCTTGGCCTCGCGATCGTACCAGGCGGCGGTGCCCAGGAAGTCGGCGCCGCGCTTCGGGTCGACGGTCTTCATCTGTTCGACGCCGACGACCATCGCCAGGTCGTAACGGCCAGCCTCGATCTCCGCCGAGGCGGCGAGGATGGCGATCGAGCCGGACGCGCAGGCGGCCTCGTGGCGCGCGGTCGGCAGCCCCGAGAACCCGGGGTCCACGTCGAGCAGGAAGGCGCCGAGGTGGCCCTGCATCGCGTAGAGCTCGGCGGCGAAGTTGCCGACGTGGCCGACTTCGATGTCCTTCGGATCGAGGCCGGTGGCCTCGAGGCCACCCAACACCCCTTCGCGGATCATCGCGACGATGTGCTTGTTCTCCTTGGTCCAGTTACGCGCGAAGTCGGTCTGGTAACCGCCGAGGACATAGATTGGCGCTGCCATCGTGTCTCCCTCTGTGCGGGGGTCTGCCCACCCGTGCGTCGCAACCTAAACCGGTTCGATGGGGGTGCGCAAGGTAACTGAACGGTGCTTCAGGCGGCGAAGAAGCGGCCGACGTTGACCCCCGGAACGTTGAACAGGCGCTGATCCGGCTTGGCCTGCGCCAGCACCTTCGGAACCGGCAGGCCGGCCTTCTCGATCGCGGCGATGGTCGGCTTGACCCCCATGACGTCGACCAGCACCGTCGGCGGCGCCCAGTTGAAGCCGAAGCCCATGATCTTGTCGATGTCGCTGGCGTCGCGCACCACCTCGTCGTCGCCGACGCGGTTCAGGGCGTAGCTGACGTATCCCAGCACCACCTTGCGGGCGAGATCGGCCTCGCCGCCCCTGGCCTCGAGGAAGACCTTGAAGGCTTCGCCGTAACGTCCGACCTGGTGGAGCTGTCGCATCGTCTCGACGAAGGGCAGGGGGGAGACCTTCTGGTCGGCGGGGGCCTTGTAGGCGCCGGATCGGGGATCGAGCACCAGGTTCAGCGTCTTGCCGTCCTCCTTGGTGCGACGATAGAAGCCGCCGCGCTCCGGGGTCTTGTTGCCGAGATGCCCCTCCTCGATCAGCTCGGCGACGTAGGTCGGGAGCTGGAAGGCCTGGTGCGCCTCGTCCTTGGTGTTGGCGTGGACGTTGTCGACGATGGCGCGGTGCACGTCCCAGCCGACCAGGTCGACGGTGGCCAGCGGCGGCATGGCGCGGCCGGTGTACGGGCCGATCAGGTAGTCGACGAAGGCGACGCCGTGCTCGGCGGCGAGCTGGGCGCACTCGTTGAGGACCTTGAAGCCGACCCGGTTGCCCGCGAACGCCGGCATGTCACGGCACAGGGTGACGACGCGGCCGAAGCGGCGCTCGAGCATCTCGACGATCGCCGGCACCAACCTGGGGTCGGTGTCGGCGTGCGGAATGACCTCGGTGCCGACGATCACGCTCGGCGGATTGAAGAGGTGGACGCCGAGGAAGTTCCTGCGGAAACTCTCGGACCGGCCCTCGGCCATGCCGGTGATCGACAGGCCGGAGGAGACGGTGGCGACGATCGAATCGGGGCGGCGCACCGCGTCGACGCGGTCGAAGAATGCCTTCTTGATCTCCATGTCCTCGGCGAGGGCCTCGAAGATCAGGTCCGCCTTGCCGACCGCCTCGTTGAAGTCGCCGTCGTACGTGCCCACCGACATGCGGTTGCCGATGGTGATCGACTTGGCCATGTTCTGCGCCCCGACCAGCCCCTCGCGGGCCTTCTCGGTCGACCGCGCCAGCAGCACCACGTCGCAGCCGCCGGCGGCGAACACCTCGGCGCTCCCGGCGCCCATGGTGCCGTTGGCACCGAGAACAACGACTCGCTCGATGTTGACCATACCCGCGATTGCTCCTTTGGAAGGGGAGGATTCGAAATGGCGAAAACTTTGGGTGAGTGACACAAGCGTCGGGGCAAGACAAGCTCCCCCGGCGCGGGTACACGCGCAGCGCCCTGCTCGCCACGCCAACACGGATGAACAGGGATTCCCCCAGCCCCACCCCGATGAACATCGAGATCCTCCGGGGGGCGGAAGAGGCGCGGGGTGCGTGTCTATCGGGGGGTGGGGTGCGGGGGCTCGGTGTTCATCCGTGTTGCGCCGAGGCCCGCGGGGGCGGGAACGTTCGCGCCGCCGCCGAGCCAGCGCGGTGCCCACCAGTTCCAGTCGCCGAACAGGCGCATGGCGGCGGGAACGATCAGGCAGCGCACCAGGGTGGCGTCGAGGGCGATGGCGAGCGAGAGGGTGACGCCGATCGCTTTGACGACGACGACGCTGGCGAAGCCGAAGGCGGCGAAGACCACGACCATGATGGCGGCGGCGCTGGTCACCAGGCGGCCGGTGCGCTCGAGGCCCTCGGCGACCGCCCAGGTGTTGTCGCCGGTGCGCAGGTACTCCTCGCGCATGCGCGACAGCATCAGCACCTGGTAATCCATGGACAGGCCGAAGACGCAGCAGAACAGCAGGGTCGGGACGGTGGGATCGATCGGCGCCGCCTCGAAGTGGAGCAGCGAGGCGAGGTGCCCGTCCTCGAAAATCCACACCAGGGCGCCGAACGAGGCGGTGATCGAGAGCAGGTTCATGATCACCGCCTTCAGCGGCAGGATCACCGAGCGCAGCAGGATGAACAGCGCGGCGCCGGTGACGACGATGATGAAGGCGATGGCATAGGGCGCCCGCGCCAGCGTGAACTCGCTGATGTCGAGATCGTGGGCGGTCGGGCCGGTGACGAGAATCGTGCCGTCGCCGACGCGCGGGTCGCGGCGGATGGCGCGGACGATGTCGCGCGCCTGGCGGCTGGCCGGTTCGGCGTCGGTGAGGAGGGTGAGCAGGGCGACGCCGTCCGCCGCGACCATCGAGCGCATCTTCAGCGCGTCGGGCGGCAGCCAGTCGTCGGGCATCTCGGCGTCGGCGGTGAAGTAGTCGCGAGTGAGACGGTCGTCGTTGTCGACCACGCCCTCGAACTTGACCACGCCCGGCAGTTGCCGATAGCGCTGGGCGAGGTCGTAGATCGCGCCGATGCGCTGTGGGGTGTAGGCGGCGCCATCCGCGTACTGCACGACGACCTGGATGCGCGTCCGCGCCTGGTCGGGAAACGCCTGACGCAGTTGCTCGTAGACGTCGCGCGCCGGCACGCCGCGGGGCAGCGTGCGCACGTCGGCGGCGGCCATGGTCAGGCGCACGAAGGGCAGCCCGAGCGCGATCAGGACGGTCAGCGTCGGCAGCAGCACGAGCACCGGCCGTTGCATCACCCAGCTTGCGAGGCGATGCCAGATGCCCTGGGTGTCGATCAGGCGCGGCAGCGGCAGGTGTCCCTTGTCGATGCGCGGTCCGAGCCACACCAGCACCGCCGGCAGGAAGGTGAGCGCGGCGAGGACCGACAGCGCGACCACGATGCCGGCCGCCAGCCCGAGCCCGGCCAGGAACGAGCCGTGGAAGAAGAGCAGGCTGCCCAGACCGATGGCGACGGCGATGCCCGAGAAGACGACCGCGCGACCGCTGGTGTCCATGGCGGTCTCGAGCGCCTGCGCCAGCGGCGCGCCGGCCGCCAGCTCGTCGCGGTAGCGGCTGACGATGAAGAGTGAATAGTCGATGGCGACGCCCAGGCCGATCAGCGAGGCGACGTTGACGGCGTACACGGCGAGGTCCATGACGTGCGACAGCGCGGTGACGATGGCGATGCCGGTGGTCACCGCCAGCGCGCCGATGCCGACCGAGAGCGCCGCCGCGGTGGCGGAGCGGAAGACGACGAGCAGGACCAGCACCGCCAGCGGCAGGCTGAGCAACTCGGCGAACAGCAGGTCGTGGCCGTTGGCGACGTTCAGGTCGTAGCGGAAGGCCAGGTTGCCGGTGAAGCCGATGTCGAGCGCCGGCGAGCGCACCAGGGCCTTCAATTCCGGATACTGCTCGGCGGCGGTGGAGAAGTCGTCGCGCAGCGAGACCACGGCCAGCGCGCTGCGGCTCGTCGCCGACTGCAGTCGCTCGCCGACCAGCGGTGGCGCGTCGTCGGGGGCCAGCACCGCCCGCACCCGCGGGTCCGCCCGCAGCGGCGCCAAGGCAGCGCGGACCGCTTCGGTGAAGCGTGGATCGCCGGGCGCCAGCTCGCGGCCACGCAGCAGGATGATGAAAGAGGAGTCGCCCGGGTAGGCGAGCTTCTGCTCGATGATGCGCTGCGCGATGTCGGACTCGATGCCCTCGGTGGTGCCGGCGCTCAGGCGGCCGCCGCGCATCAGCACCAACCCGGCGAGCACGAGGACCGCCGCGCAGCTCACGAGGATCGCGCCGTGGCGGCGCAGCGCGACGCGGGCCAGAATCCGAAAGGGGCCGCCGTGAGCGGAGGAGGCGTGCATGCAGTGGCCCCGTCCTACCCGGCACGCGGCGGCAAGTCACCTCGCCGGCGGATCGACGTGGTGCAGCGGCCGCGCCCCGGGTCGCCCCCCTTGCGCGGCGCCAGCGATCGGCGAGCGGTGGCCTGTCGTAGGGCCCGCCAGCGCCGCGGGGCCGCCAGCAGGGATGGCGGGGGAGGGGCCGCGCAGTGGTCACGGTTGGGGTGAGCGGCGATTCGCGATACGCTCGCGCCGTGACCGTCTCCGACAGGGACCGGGAATACATGCGGCGGATCGGCGCCTACAAGGAGCTCTCCCACCGCGAGGCGCAGGCCGAGCATCTGGCCGCCTCTCTGGACGAGCGCCTCCGGCGCAGTTGGCGCCTCTCGCAGCGCTATCGGCGTCGCGGTCGGCGCGATGATGCCGCGGACGATCCCACTCCCTTCTACGCGCGGGCCCGAGAGCTGGGCCTCTACGAGCCCTGACGTTCAGTGGACGATCCGCTGGCATACGTGGCGCGTCTGCTCGCCTCCCTGGGCAGCGACTACGCGATCATCGGGGCGCACGCGGTCAACTGTTGGCTCGAGCCGCGGGTGACCGCGGACATCGACGTCACCGTCGCCGCCGATCGCGCGCGCCTCGACGCCTTGCGGGCGCGCTTCGCGCGCGAGGGATTCCGCGTCGCCCGGGAACACGGCGCCGACGCGCCCTCCGGGCCGGATTTCGTTCGCTTCGTGTCCGCGGACGGCGAGATCGTCATTGAGTTGCAAGCGGCGAAGACGGCGTTTCAGCGCGAGGTCGTTCGCCGCGCCGTACCCACACCGCTGGGCCTGCGCGTGGCCACGGTCGAGGACCTCATCGTCCTCAAGCTGATCGCTGACCGAACGAAGGATCAGTCGGATCTCGAAGGCCTGCTCGGGCTCGGCGCCTTGGACTGGGCCCACGTCGAGAAATGGGCCGCGGCCTGGGGAGTGTTCGACCGGCTTCAGCGCAAGCGCAGGGGGCCATGATCCTGCCTCGCGGCGTGGCGCGTCTCGTCCGCTGACAGCCCCGGCGCGAGCGCGCCACTCGCCCGGTCCGACCCGCGGTGCGCCGTCGTCGCCGACGTGTGGCGCGCCAGCGCCGCACCCATGGTTGCCGGCGCGCAAACCGACCCGCTATGGTCCGCGCATGGCGCAGCGCGAACAGCCCTGGTTGATGCGGACCTACGCGGGTCATTCCAACCCGCACGCGGCCAACAGGCTCTACCGGACGAACCTCGCCAAGGGGCAGACCGGCCTCAGCGTCGCCTTCGATCTGCCGACGCAGACCGGCTACGACTCGGACGATCCGATGGCCGCCGGCGAGGTGGGCAAGGTCGGCGTGCCGATCAGCCACATCGCCGACATGGAGGCCCTCTTCGACCAGATTCCGCTGGCGAAGATGAACACCTCGATGACCATCAACGCCACCGCGGCCTGGCTGCTGGCGCTGTACGTCGCCGCCGCCGAGCGCCAGGGGGCGTCGCCGCGCGAGCTGCGCGGCACGACGCAGAACGACATCATCAAGGAGTTCCTGTCGCGCGGCACGTACGTCTTCCCGCCCGAGCCGTCGCTGCGTCTGACCGCCGACGTCATCGAGCACACGGTGCGCGAGATCCCGTCGTGGAACCCGATGAACCTCTGCAGCTACCATCTGCAGGAGGCGGGGGCGACGCCGGTGCAGGAGATCGCCTTCACGCTCGCCAACGCCTGCGCGATCCTCGACCGGGTCCGGCAGCGGCCCGGCGTGTCGCTCCCCGACGTCGTCGGCCAGCTCTCCTTCTTCGTCAACGCCGGCATTCGCTTCATCGAGGAGATCTGCAAGCTCAAGGCGTTCGCGCGCCTGTGGGACCGCCTCACCGCCGAGCGCTACGGCGTCACCGACGCCCGCAAGCGGCGCTTCCGCTACGGCGTGCAGGTCAACTCGCTCGGCCTCACCGCCCAGCAGCCGGAGAACAACGTCCAACGCATCGTGCTCGAGGCGCTGGCGGTGACCTTGTCGAAGGAGGCCCGGGCCCGCTCGATCCAGCTCCCGGCATGGAACGAGGCACTCGGCCTGCCGCGGCCGTGGGACCAGCAGTGGTCGCTGCGCATCCAGCAGGTGATGGCGTTCGAGACCGACATCCTCGAGTACGACCGCGACATCTTCGACGGCTCGGTGGTGATCGAGGAGAAGGTCGCGGCGCTGATGGCCGGGGCCGAGGCGGAGTTGGCGCGGATCGACGGGCTCGGCGGCGCCGCGCAGGCCCTGGAGCTGATGAAACAGGCGCTGGTCGCGTCGCACGCCGAGCGGCAGCGGCGCATCGAGGCGAAGGACCTGATCGTCGTCGGCGTGAACAGCTACACCGAGCACGAGCCGTCGCCGCTCACCGCCGGCGGCCTGGACGCCATCCTGACCGTCGACCCGGCCAACGAGCGCGAGCAGATCGAGCGCCTGCGCGCCTTCCGCGCCCAGCGTAGCGCGACGGAAGTGGCGGCGGCGTTGCGCGCGATCGAGGACGCGGCGCGCGGCGGCGCCAACCTGATGCCGGTGTCGATCCGTGCCGCGCAGGTCGGCGTCACCACCGGCGAATGGGCGGGCGCGCTGCGCACGGTGTTCGGCGAGTTCCGCGCCCCGACCGGGCTGCAGGGCGTGGGCGCGGCGCCGGCGACCGAGAACCTGCGGGCGCTGCGCGCCCGCACCGCCGAGGTGGCGGCGCAGGTCGGCCATCCGCTGCGCCTGCTGGTCGGCAAGCCCGGCCTCGACGGTCACTCGAACGGCGCCGAGCAGGTGGCGGTGCGCGCCAAGGACGCCGGCTTCGAGGTGATCTACCAGGGCATCCGGTTGTCGCCGGAGCAGATCGTCACCTCGGCGCTCGAGGAGGACGTGGACGCCATCGGCCTGTCGATCCATTCCGGCTCGCACATGACCCTGGTGCCGCGCATCCTGGAGCTGCTGCGCGAGCGCGGCGGCGATGTGCCGGTGGTGCTGGGCGGTATCATCCCGGACGCCGACCGCGGCACGCTCCAGGCGCTGGGGGTCAGCCGCGTCTGGACCCCGGGCGAGGCCACCCTCACCGACATCATCGCCGATCTCGTCGAGGTCATCGCCGCGGCGCGCACGCGCGCCGCCTGACGCGTCAGGGAGGCGTGCCGCACAGGGTGCCGTTGATGTCGCACTGCGGCGTCTCGCCGAGCTCGCGCTGGGCGGCGTCGAGGGCGAAGATCGCGTGCTCCGTGGCCTCGTTCGCGTCGCAGCCGCAGAGCTGGCTGCCGCAGCAACTGCAGCCGGCGGCGCTCTCGGCCTTGAAGATTTCGCTCAGGTCGCAGTTCTGCAGGCCGAGGCAGGCGTCGAACACGAGGGCGTTGTTGCTCGAGGTGCAGAGCGTCGCGTCGCAGGTGTAGCCGAGCTGCACCTCGCCCTTGCGGCAGGAATCGTACTCGCGGCACACCTCCTGGCAGTCGACGCCCGCGCTCGGCGGGATGCCGGTGCCGGTGCCGTAGAGCGGACAGCCGCACTGGTCTGGCGGCGCATCGGGGACGCAGCCGCCGGGGACCATCTCGCACGGGGTGGGCGGCGTCGCGTTTGGCGCGTAGGCCGCCGACCAGACCATCGGCGCGTCATCGCAGGAGAGGCCGGACTTCCCGATCTGGTACGGGCCATCGTAGATCGGGCAGTCGCAATGGATGGTGACCGTGCCGTCGCCGTTCGACATCGTCGGGCCGGCGCACGGGGCGGTCATGCACCCGGCGTAGGGTCCCGGCATGTCGACGCAGCTCATGTTGCCGATCGGCTCGACGTTGGCGCGGTAGAAGCTGAAGGTCGAGACCCGGCTGGCGTTGGGATAGAACTGGCCGCGGTTGATGTCGGCGCACACCGGCGCGCCGTTCGGAACCTGGCAGGACGCGGGATCCTGGGTGCACTGCGCGACCGTCGCCTGGTAGGAGTCGGCGTTCAGAATGGCGTTGATCAGCACGAAGCTGGGACCGAACCACTCGTAACACGGGCAGTTGCTGACCGTGCCGTCCGCCGAGACGGTGCAGTTCGCATAGTAACAGAGCGCGTAGGGCCCGAAGCAGGGCAGGAAGTCGCCCGGTCCGAGGTTCACGTCCGCCCAGGCGGGTCCGTAGTCAGTGGTCATCTCCGTATTGAGCGGGAACTCGCCGCCGCAGAAGGGCTGTGGCAGCGGGCATGCGTTGGGCGTCGGGGTCGCGGTCGGTGCCGCGGTGGCCGTCGCCGTTGCCGTGCGCGTGCCGTGATCGTCGTCGTCACCACAGCCGACGAGCATCAGCAGGGCCGCCGCCACTAGCGCTGCAATGGTTCGCATTCCTCTCTCCCTCCGCCTCATGCTGGGGCGCATGCTATCCCGACGACCGGGGGGCGCAATGCCGGAATCGCGCCCTCCGCCGCGCGCCGCCAGCGAATGACGGCGTGGGATGACGGTGTGTATCGTGCTTGACAGCACATCGGCAACGCTGGTCTGAGAGCGCACAGCGAGGAGGGAGCGATGCGCGACGGGAGCATTCGACGCCGGGTGGGAAGCGCCGCGGGGTGGATCCTCGTGGCGGCGCTGTTGGCGGCGGTCTCGCTGCCGGCGGATGCACGCGCCATGTGCTGTCTCTGCCGCGACTGCAGCGGCGCCGCCTTCTGCGTCGACGGGCTCGCCAACTCGCTCGCCTGCTCGAGCTTCTGCTTCACCAACGGCTGCCCGTCGACGGTGTTCGACAGCACCGACACCTGCGCCGGCGGGTGCGACGGGGCGCCCGACGCCCCCACCGCCACCGCCAGCGCGACGGCGACGCCGACCCCGACGGCGACGGCGTCGGCGACGCTGACCGGCAGCGCGACCTCCACGCCGCCGCCGACCGCCACCAGCACCAGCACCGCGACCGCGACGGAGACGGCGGCCGCCAGCGCCACCGCGACGCTGACTCCCGGCACGCCCGCACCGCTCGCCGGACACATCCGCTACTACGTGGGCGACCGCCCGGTCCCGGACGTCGACGTGATGCAGATCGGCGATACGCCCGGCAGCGTCATGACCAATGCCGAGGGCGATTACGCGTTCTCGTCCGCCGGTCCCGGAGAGGTCACGATCCGACCGCAGAAGGACGGCGACTTCAACGTCGCGATCACCTCGCTCGACGCGGTGACCGTGCTGCAGGCGGTCGCCGGCGAGGTGACGCTCTCGCCGGACCAGGAGCTGGCGGCCGACGTCACCGGCAATGGGACCTTCAGCACCCTCGACGCCGTGCGCATCCTCCAGTTCCAAGCGTCGATCATCGATCGTCTCCCCGCCGCCGAGCTCTGTGAATCGGACTGGCTGTTCGTTCCCGAGCCGTCGCCGACGCCGAACCAGACCCTCGTCGAGCCGGTGGTCGCCGGAGGCACCTGCCAACGCGGCGCGATCGCGCTCGATCCGTTCACGCCGCCGCTGGCCGGGCGCGACTTCCGCGCCATCCTGCTCGGCGACGTGACGGGAAACTGGACGCCGTAGCGCCGTCTCGGCCCCACGGCTCAGGAGGCGCCGCTGGCGCGGCGCCTCCTCTGGCACGCTTCGCTGCCGCACGCTGATGGCGGGTGTCGAGCGCGAGGCGCTGCCTCTCGGGCGTGCCGTCGCGCGCCCTCCATGCTGATTCCGCTGTAAGCAACTCTAATGGGTTGAGTTGCCTGGCGAAAAGTGCGACTCACGCTAGACAGTTGGTGCGCGCAGTCCGAGGTCGATGGCAGCGGCGGCCGAGCGCGTGTCCAGACATGGGGGCCGTCGCTGTGTGAGGTGTTCGCATGCGTAGTCCCCGTGACTTCTTCAAGCCATTGGCGTTGGGCGCCCCGGAACCGCTGCGCGAGGTGCCGCTCAAGCCGTCGCGCTGCATCCACTTCTTCGACGCCAGCAATCCGAAGATGGCGGCCAAGGTGCCGGACATGGCGCGCCAGGCCGACATCCTGCTCGGCAACCTCGAGGACGCGATTCCGGCCGACAAGAAGGTCGCGGCGCGCCAGGGGCTGATCCAGGTCGGGCGCGAGGCCGATCTCGGCGAGACGCCCCTGTGGACGCGCGTCAACTCGCTCGACAGTCCGTGGTTCCTCGACGACGTCACGCAGCTCGTCGAGGCGATCGGCGACAAGCTCGAGGTGATGATGATTCCCAAGGTCGAAGGACCGTGGGACATCCACTTCGTCGACCGCCTGCTGGCGCAGCTCGAGGCGCGCGCCGGGCTGCAGCGGCCGATCCTGGTGCACGCCATCCTCGAGACGGCGCTCGGCGTCACCAACGTCGAGGAGATCTGCGCCGCCAGCCCGCGCATTCAGGGTATCAGCTTCGGGCCCGCCGACCTGGCCGCGTCACGGCGCATGAAGACCACCCGCGTCGGCGGCGGCCACCCCGCGTACCTCGTCCGCAACGATCCCAACCCGGCGCAACCCGAGGCGGCGCGACCGACGGCGCAGCAGGATCCCTGGCACTATTCGATCGCCCGCATGGTCGACGCCTGCGCCGCCACCGGCGCGCTGCCGTTCTACGGGCCGTTCGGCGATATCTCCGATCCGCTCGGCTGCGAGGACCAGTTCCGCGCCGCCTTCCTGCTCGGCTGCGTCGGCGCCTGGTCGCTGCACCCGAGCCAGATCACCATCGCCAAGAAGGTGTTCAGTCCGCCGGTCGAGGAGGTGCAGTTCGCCAAGCGCGTCCTCGAGGCGATGCCCGACGGCCGCGGCGTGCTGATGCTCGACGGCAAGATGCAGGACGACGCCACCTGGAAGCAGTGCAAGGTGATGGTCAACCTGGCCAAGCTGCTGGCGGCGAAGGACAAGGACCTCGCCGCCGCCTACGGGCTCTGAGCCATGGCGGTGCGCTTGGCGAACGCGGACGGACGCGCCGTCCTGGTGATCGGCGATCACATCGCCGACGTCGAGCAGGCGTCCGGCGGGCGCTTCGGCGCCGATCCGATGACCGCGCTCGCGCAGTGGGACCGCTTCGCGTCATGGGCGTCGGGCGTCGGCGCCGGTGCCGCCACCGGCGCGCTCGACGAGACGCGCCTCGGCCCGCCGGTGCCGCGGCCGGCGAAGGTCTTCGCCATCGGGCTGAACTACAAGAGCCACGCCGAAGAGGGCGGGCTGCCGCTGCCGGCGAAGCCGATGGTGTTCACGAAGTTTCCCAATTGCCTGGTCGGCCCGCGTGCCGACGTGGCGCTGTCGTCGGACTACGTCGACTGGGAAGTCGAGCTGGTGGTGGTGATCGGACGCCGCTGCAAGGCGGTGGCCGAGGCGCGGGCGCTCGAGGTCGTCGCCGGCTACACCGTCGGCCAGGACATCTCCGACCGCAAGCTGCAGTTCAGCGACCAGCCGCCGCAGTTCAGCATGGGCAAGTCGGTCGATACGTTCGGGCCGATCGGCCCGGCGGTGGTGTCGCTCGACGCGGTCGGCGATCCGAACGACCTGCAGCTCACGTGCGACGTCGCCGGCGAACGCATGCAGTCGGCGCGCAGCAGCGACATGGTGTTCGGCGTGCAGCCGCTGGTCGCCTACCTCTCGCTCCTCTGCACGTTGGAGCCCGGCGACATCATTTTCACCGGCACCCCGGCCGGCGTCGGCTCGGTGCGCCAGCCGCGCCGCTACCTGAAGGCGGGCGAGGAGATCGTCAGCGCGATCGAACATCTCGGCACGCTGCGCAATCGCTGCGTGTGATCACAGCGGACCGCCGCGGCCTTTCGATACGAAGGTGGATGGAGACATGACGAAGCCAGTCGAGCAGTGGGTCAACGAGGTCGCCGCGCACACGACGCCGGATCGCGTCGTCTGGTGCGACGGCTCAGAGGTCGAGAACCAGCGCCTGATCGACGAGATGCTGGCCCGCGGCACGCTGAAGGCCCTGAACCACGACAAGTTTCCCGGCTCGTACCTGCACCGCAGCGATCCGAGCGACGTCGCCCGCACCGAGCACCTGACCTTCGTCTGCAGCGCGGAGCAGGAGCAAGCCGGTCCGAACAACAACTGGATGGCGCCGGCGGAGGCGAAGGCCAAGGTGGGTGCGTTGTTCAAGGGCGCGATGACGGGTCGGACGATGTACGTCGTGCCCTACATCATGGGCCCGGTCGCCTCGCCCTACAGCCAGATCGGCGTCGAGATCACCGACAGCCCGTACGTCGTCGCCAACATGCGCATCATGACGCGCATGGGACAGGTCGCGCTCGACCGCCTGGGCAACTCCGACGACTACGTGAAGGGCCTGCACTCGCTCGGCGACCTGAGTCCGGATCGCCGCTTCATCCTCCACTTCCCCGAGGAGAAGCTGATCTGGTCGATCGGCTCCGGCTACGGCGGCAACGCCTTGCTCGGCAAGAAGTGCTTCGCGCTGCGCATCGCCAGCTTCATGGGCGCGCAGCAGGGCTGGATGGCCGAGCACATGCTGATCGTCGGCATCGAGGACCCGCAGGGGCGCGTGACCTACGTCGCCGGGGCGTTTCCCAGCGCCTGCGGCAAGACCAACCTGGCGATGCTGGTTCCGCCGGCGAGCCAGAAGGGCTGGAGGATCTGGACCGTCGGCGACGATATCTGCTGGATGCGCCCGGGGCCGGACGGCCGTTTGTGGGCGATCAATCCCGAGGCCGGCTTCTTCGGCGTCGCGCCGGGCACGTCCTCGAAGACCAATCCCAACGCGATGGCCAGCCTCGGCCGCAACAGCATCTTCACCAACGTCGCCGTCACCGACGACAACTGCCCCTGGTGGGAGGGCATCGACGGTCCGGTGCCGGAGCATCTCGTCGACTGGCGCGGCAACGACTGGCGCAAGGGCTCGAGCGAGAAGGCCGCCCACCCGAACTCGCGCTTCACCGCGCCGGCGTCGCAGTGCCCGTCCATCTCCCCGCACTGGGAGGATCCCAAGGGCGTGCCCATCTCGGCCATCCTCTTCGGCGGCCGCCGCGCCCGCACGGCGCCACTGATCATGCAGTCGTTCGACTGGAACCACGGCGTCTTCGTCGGCGCCTCGGTCGCCTCCGAGACCACCGCGGCGGCCACCGGGCAGGTCGGGGTCGTGCGGCGCGATCCGATGGCCATGCTGCCGTTCTGCGGCTTCAACATGGGCGACTACTTCGGTCACTGGCTGCACATGGGCTCGCAGCTCGCCAACCCGCCGAAGATCTTCCACGTCAACTGGTTCCGCCAGGACGCCGCTGGCCGCTTCATCTGGCCGGGCTTCGGCGACAACCTGCGCCCATTGCGCTGGATGCTCAGCCGCTGCGACGGCAGCGGCAACGGCAACGCGGTGGAGTCGCCGATCGGCCTCCTCCCGACGAAGACCGGCATCGACACCGACGGCCTCGACCTGGCGCCTGGCGCCATGGACGAGCTGCTCGGCGTGTCGCGCGACGATTGGAAGGCCGACGCCGCCAGCCTGGGCGAGTTCTTCGGCAAGTTCGGCAAGCACCTGCCGGGCGAGATGGAGCGGCAGCGGGCGCAGTTGCTGCAGCGCCTGGGTTGAGCGGGGCGGGCGACCGCCAGTTCAGGTACGGCCGGGCGGCCGCAGCGCGCGGCGCAGGATCTTGCCGTTGCGGGTGCGTGGCAGGTCCTCGACCAGGTAGACGACGCGCGGCGCCTTGTACGCGGCCAGGTGCTGGCTCGCGTAGGCGCGCACCGCGTCGGCCGTGAGCGCGCTGTCGGGGCGGGGGATGACGTAGGCGGCAACCACCACCTTGCCTGGCTCCGGTTCCTCGGCGACGGCGGCGCAGTCGGCGACGTCGGGGTGGTCCCTGATCACGCGCTCCACCTCGTAGGGCGAGACGCGGTAGCCGAAGGTGTTGATCAGGTCGTCGCGACGGCCGAGGAACCACAGGTAGCCGTCGGCGTCGAGGCGGGCGAAGTCGCCGGTGAGGAACCATTCGCCCTGGAAGGCCTCGGCGTTCTCGGCATCGCGGTTCCAGTAGCGGAGGAACAGCGCCGGATCGGCGCGCGGGATGCACAGCATGCCCTCGCTGCCGACCGGGACCGGCCGCAGGCTGCGGGGATCGAGCAGGCGGACGTCGTGGCCCGGCTGAGGGAAACCGGCGGAGCCGGGGCGGATCGGAAGGGCGCGGGGCTGCGAGATGTAATACGAGCACTCGGTCATCCCGAGGCCTTCGTAGATGTCCTGGCCGAAGCGGGCGCGCCACGCGGCGAGCACCTCTCCGGACAGCGGCTCGCCGGCGCTCATGCAGTGGCGCAACGTCGGGACGTCGGCGCGGCCGCAGGCGGTCTTCTGCAGGATCTGCCGATACAGCGTCGGCACGCCGATGAAGATGGTCGCGCCGTGCGCGGCGATGAGCCGTGGCCACACCTGCGGCGCGGGGGGCCCTTCGTACACGATCGCCGTCGTCGCCCGATAGAGCGGATCCATCAGGCCGGTGCCGAGGACGTAGGTCCAGTTGTACTTGCCGGAGTGGAGGACCCGATCGCCGCCCTCCGCGGCGAAGCTGAACCAGTACTCCGACGCCGGCTGACGACCGAGCAGGCTGCGATGGGCGTGCAGCGCGCCCTTGGCGTACCCGGTGGTGCCGGAGGTGTAGACCAGGTACGCCGGGTCGTCGGCCGCCGTCTCGTGCGGCGGCTCCCAGTGCGCGATGGCGTCCAGGGCGGCGTTCAGGTCGTGCAGGTGCAGGCGGGCCGCCGGCGCCGCCTCGCCGGGTCCAACGAGCAGCACGTGACGCAGGGAGGCGAGGCCCTCGAGCTCGCGGTGGAGCGCGTTCCAGCTCTCGCGCGTCGTCGCCAGCGCCACGGCGCCGGCATCCCGCGCCAGGAAGAGCACCTCGTCGGCGGTGAGCAGGATGGAGGTCGGGACCGGAACGGCCCCACGCTTCATCGCGCCGAGGAAGACGACGGGATACTCGAGGCAGTTGGGGAGGCGCACGAGAATGCGCGCGCCGGAGGTGATCTCGAGGTCGCGCAGGAGCTGTGCCAGTTGGCTGGTGCGAGTGGCCAGTTGTCCGAACGAAAGCTGCCGCGCGCCGGCCGCGTGGTCGTCGCAGATCACCGCCGGCCGCGATTCGGCTTCCGTGCCGAGATGCGCGTCGGTGCAGGCCGCGGCGGCGTTGAAACGGGCGGGAATGCGCCAGGTCCAGGGAGGAAACCTCGTCGCGGAGCTCATCGGGTGCGTGCGCTCTATCCGGCAGATCGCGTCAAGTCACGCCGGCAGGGCCGCGCTCCGTGCAGCGGCCGCCGCGCGCTGCGGGCGCACGGGGTGCGAGCGGCGTCACCGCTGCGCGCGAGCGCGCCGGTCCAGGTCAACGGCGCCGTGCCGGCGCGGCGTCGGCGGGCGCCGGGCCGTCGAAGTCGAGCAGCGCCAGCAGGCGGCGCGCTCCGTCGGTGGGGGTCATGCGCGCGTCGAGCACGGCGGCCTCCACGTTCGGCAGCTCGCGGGCGATGGTCGGGCGCGACAGGAAGTGGCGGGTGAGGCCGTCGTTGAGCATCGCCCACAGCCAGTCGCGCTGCTGCTGCCGGCGCTTGGCGGCGAGCTCGCCGCTGGCCTCCAGCGCCGTGCGGTGGCGCTGGATCGCGTCCCACACCGCGTCCATGCCGCGCGCCTCGAGGGCGCTGACCTGCAGGACCGGCGGCTCCCAGCGCGCGCTCTGTGGGCGGAAGAGGCGCAGCGCCAGCGCCAGCTCGGCGGCGGCGCGCTGGGCGCGGGGCAGATTGTCGCCGTCGGCCTTGTTGATCGCCAGCGCGTCGGCGAGCTCGATGATGCCCTTCTTCATGCCCTGCAGCTCGTCGCCGGCGCCGGCGAGCATGAGGACGAGGAAGAAGTCGACCATCGACGCGACCGCGTACTCGGACTGGCCGACGCCGACGGTCTCGATCAGCACGACGTCGTAGCCCGCCGCCTCGCAGACCAGCATCGCCTCGCGGGTGCGGCGGGCGACGCCGCCGAGGGAGCCGGCGGACGGGCTGGGCCGGATGAAGGCCTGCGGCGACACCGACAGACGCTGCATGCGGGTCTTGTCGCCGAGGATGCTGCCGCCGGAGCGAGCGCTCGACGGGTCGACGGCGAGCACCGCGACGGCGAGCTCGCGCTCGATGAGATGGAGGCCGAGGGCTTCGATGAAGGTGCTCTTGCCGACCCCGGGGACGCCGCTGACGCCGACCCGGTGCGCCCGTCCGGTCGCCGGCAGCAGCCGCTCGAGCAGGCGCTGCGCCGCCTCCTGGTGATCGTCGCGGGTGCTCTCGACGAGGGTGATCGCCTTGGCCAGCGCGCGGCGGTTGCCGGCGAGCACGCCCTCGACGAGGGGATCGACGGAAAGCGGACGGGCCATGGGGGAGTGGGGGCGCGGGCCGCTCGCCCGCGCTTCTGCGGAGGGACTAGGCGTTGACCGCCGTGTCGGTGTCGCCGGTGCCGCTCTGGCGGATCAGGTCCAGCACCGCGCGGGCCGCCTTCGGAATCTGGGTGCCGGGGCCGAACACCGCCTTCACTCCGGCCTTCTCCAGGAACGGGTAATCCCTGGGCGGGATGATGCCGCCGACGGTGACGACGATGTCGCCCGCGCCCAGCTTTTTCAATTCCTCGATGAGCTGCGGCACCAGCGTCTTGTGGCCGCCGGACTGGGTCGACACGCCGACCACGTGCACGTCGTTCTCGACCGCCTGCCGTGCCACCTCCTCCGGCGTCTGGAAGAGCGTGCCGACGTCGACGTCGAAGCCGAGGTCGGCGAAGGCGGTCGCGATCACCTTGGCGCCGCGGTCGTGGCCGTCCTGGCCCACCTTGGCCACCAGCATGCGCGGCCGCCGGCCGTGCTCGCTGGCGAAGGCGCGTACCTCGCCCTGCAGCGCTTTCCATTCGCCGTCGTCGTTGAACGAGGCGCCGTAGACGCCGGAGATCGATTTGATCTCGGCGTGGTAGCGGCCCCACACCTTCTCCAACGCCGAGGAAATCTCGCCCACCGTGGCGCGGGCGCGCGCCGCGTCCACCGCCAGCGCCAGCAGGTTGCCGCTGCCGGTCTCGGCACAGCGGGTCAGCGCCGCCAGCGTCGCCTCGACCGCGCCGGCGTCGCGCGCCTTCTTGATCCGTGCCAGGCGCGCCACCTGCGCCTCGCGCACCGCGGTGTTGTCGATCTCGCGGGTGTCGATCTCCGGCTCCTCGTCGAGGCGGAACTTGTTGACGCCGACGATCACGTCCTCGACGCGGTCGATGCGGGCCTGTCGCCGCGCCGCGGTCTCCTCGATGCGCAGCTTCGGCATGCCCTGCTCGATGGCGCGGGTCATGCCGCCGAGGCGCTCGACCTCCTCGATGATGCCCAATGCCTTGGTGGCCAGCGCATGGGTCAGCGACTCCATGAAATAGGAGCCGGCCCAGGGATCGACGACTTTGGGAATGCCGGTCTCGAGCTGCAGGATGAGCTGCGTGTTGCGGGCGATGCGCGCCGAGGCGTCGGTCGGCAGCGCGATCGCTTCATCGAACGAGTTGGTGTGCAGGCTCTGCGTGCCGCCGAACACGGAGGCCATGGCCTCGATGGTGGTGCGGATGATGTTGTTGAACGGATCCTGCTCGGTGAGGCTGGCGCCCGAGGTCTGGCAGTGCGTGCGCAGCATCAGCGACGTCGGCTTCTTGGGATTGAAGTGCTTCTTCATCAGCGTCGCCCACAGCAGGCGGGCGGCGCGCATCTTGGCGATCTCCATGTAGAAGTTCATGCCGATCGCCCAGAAGAAGGAGAGGCGGCCGGCGAAGGCGTCGATGTCGAGGCCCTTCGACAGCGCGGCGCGCACGTACTCGAGGCCGTCGGCGATGGTGAAGGCGAGCTCGAGATCGCAGGTCGCCCCGGCTTCCTGCATGTGGTAGCCGCTGATCGAGATCGAGTTGAAGCGCGGCATCTCCTTCGACGTGTACTCGATGATGTCGGCGACGATGCGCATCGAGGGCGCCGGCGGGTAGATGTACGTGTTGCGGACCATGAACTCCTTGAGGATGTCGTTCTGGATGGTCCCGGTGAGCTGATCGCGCGTCAGGCCCTGCTCCTCGCCGGCGACGATGAAGCTGGCGAGCACCGGCAGGACGGCGCCGTTCATGGTCATCGACACCGACATCTTGTCGAGCGGCACGCCGTCGAAGAGGATCTTCATGTCCTCGACCGAGTCGATCGCCACGCCGGCCTTGCCCACGTCGCCGACGACGCGCGGGTGGTCGCTGTCGTAGCCGCGGTGGGTGGCGAGGTCGAAGGCGACCGAGAGGCCCATCTGCCCGGCGGCGAGATTCCTGCGGTAGAACGCGTTCGACTCCTCCGCGGTCGAGAAGCCGGCGTACTGGCGGATGGTCCACGGCTGGCCGGCGTACATGGTGACGCGCGGGCCGCGCAGGAAGGGGAAGTCGCCGGGGAGGGTGTCGGTGAAATCGAGGCCGGCGACGTCGGCGCGGGTGTACAACGGCTTGACGTCGATGCCCTCCGGGGTGTGCCAGATCAGATCGTCGGGCGCGGCGCCCTTGCGCTCCTTGGTGGCCAGCTCGCGCCAGCGGCTCAGGTCGGCATCGGTCTTGTCGGCCATGGCTCTCCCCTCGATCCTCGCGGACGCTAGCAAGTTGGCGCAGCGGTTGAAATCCTGCCCGGCCGCCGACGCTCGGGTGCCGGCCAGCGGGGAAGGGGCGGAGAACCGACGGCGCGGCGTCGTGCAGTCCCTGCCGCGCGCACGGCAGTTGGAGTGGCCGGCGCGGCGGCACGGCAAATGCTCAGGTCCACGCCCGGCGATGATCTGCCCGGGAGGTGTGCGTGAGACGGAACGCAATAGCAGGGGTGCTGGCGCTGGCGGCCGTGGCAGTCGGCTGCGGTGGTGACGGCGGCGGAGGGGGCCGGGCGAAGACGCCCAACATCCTCTTCGTGATCATGGACGACGTCGGCATCGACCAGATGGAGGCCTTCGGCTACGGCGGCGGGACGCCGCCGAGCATGCCCAACATCGGCGCGATCGCCGGTCACGGCATTCGCTTCCGGAACGCATGGGCGATGCCCGCCTGCAGCACGACCCGGGGCGTCATCTTCGATGGCCGATTCCCTCTGCGCACCAACGTCAAGGGCGCGCTGGGCGAGAACGACCTCGCCAATTCGATGGTCAATCCGTACGAGGTGACGGTGCCGAAGCTGCTCGCCCGACGAGGATACGAGAGCGCGCTCTTCGGCAAGTTCCACCTGGCGCTGCAGGGGAACGATCCGGCCGGCTACGGCATGGTGGCCAACCTCGGCTGGAACTACTTCGCCGGTTGGCTCGACGAGACCGGCGATCCGTCCTCGATCGACACCACCGCCGGCGGCGTGGCGCCGCTCGGCACCTGGCACTGCGGCTTCGTGCCCGGCGCGGCACAGGGCGGCGCGGATCAGGGCGCCTGTTACCACGCCGACGGCTCGTGCCGCGAGCTCTCGTCCAGCGGGCCGGTGCCGCCCGGGCGGACCTGTCGCGACGAAGGGGGCATCCTCGATCCCGACCAAGCCTGTCGGGCCGCGGTGCCGTCCTACATCGATTTCGAGACGCTGAGCGCCCACTACGTCTCGCCGCTGGTCTACAACTACGCCGACGGCAGCTACGAGCGGGTGCCGCCAACCGACCCCCGGGCGCGGCAGTTCCGCGCCACCTTCGCGGTGGACGCGGCGATCGACTGGATCAAGGAGCGGCCGGGCGACCGGCCGTGGATGGCGACCGTGAGCTTCGCCTCCGACCACACGCCGCTGATGCAACCGCCGGTCAGCCGCGATCTGCCCGGCAGCGCAACCAGCAGCGACCTGGACTGCGCCAATCAGAACGATCAGCGCGTCCTCTCGAACCTGATGATCGAATCGCTCGATCTCGAAGTGGGGCGCCTGCTGGTCGAGACGGGTCTGGCGCGCCGCGGCCGCGACGGGCGCCTCGTCTATCGTCCCGGGCAGACCGAGACGATGGTGGTGATCATCGGCGACAACGGCAGCCTCGGCACGACGGTCAAGGTGCCGTTCAGCGTCTCGCGCTCCAAGGGCACCGCCTACCAGACGGGCGTCTGGGTGCCGTTGATCGTGTCCGGGCCGCTGGTGAGGGCGCCCGGCCGCCGCGTCGAGCAGATGGTGAACGCGGCCGATCTGTACGCGCTGTTCGGCGAGATCGCCGGGTTCGCCGACGTCCAGGCCGAGGTGCCGCGACCGATCGATGCGCGACCGATGCTGCCGTACGTGACCAACCCGGCGCAAGGCAGCATTCGCGCCTGGAACTACACGGAAGTGGGCGTCAACCTGCAGGCCAACGGAGCCATCAACGGTCCCTGCGCGATCTCCAGCACCTGCACGCAGATTCCCGTCTCGAAGAGCGTCTGCGAGGACAACAACGGGATCTGGTGGGGCGCCGGACTCGACGATCCGATCACCGAGGGCGCGCCGCCCACCGGCTTCACCTACTGCTGCGAGGTCAATCAGTTCGTGATCGCCAATGGACGCGCCGCGGAGCCGTACGATATCGCGCCCCTGGTCTCGGTGGGCATCCGCAACGACCGCTACAAGATCGTCGAGAACTCGCTGCGCGCCTACGTGTCGCAGGATGAACCCTGTGTCGACACCACGACGATGGAGTTCTACGAGATCGACGAGGCCGTTCCGGTGCCGAAACTCGACAACGAAGGCGAGGAGCTGGACACCGAGAACCTCACCCCGGTGCAGCAGCGCAACTACGACGCGCTCCTGGCGCAGTTGCAGGCGCTCCGCGACTCGGTGCCCGACTGCCCGGGGGATGGCAACATCGACTTCGTCATCAATCAGGCCGATCTCGACGACTGGCGCTTCTACGCCGACCTGACCGGTCAATCGAGCGTCTACGACGTCAACCTCGACGGCCTGACCGACGAGACGGACCGGTCGCTCATCGAGTCGTACCTCGGAACCGACTGCCGCTGACCTCCCGCCCCCGGAGCAGCGCGGGGCGGCCGCGGCCGCCCCGCTGGATTCGGCCGCTCCGAGTCGCTAGAGGGGGCGGCCATGGCCGAGCCGATCGATGTGGAGCTGGTGTCGCGCCCGTGCGCTCATCCCGAAACCTCGCCCGCGGCGCGGTATCGTCCCTGCGACGACCTCGCCATCGTCACCTGCTACTTCAATTCGAGCGGCTTCCGCACGCGCCGGGCCACCTACGACGCATTCGCCGCGCCCATCCGCGAGGCCGGCCTGAAGCTCCTGACGGTGGAGTGCGCGTTCGGCGAGGCCGAGTTCGCCCTGCCACCCGGGCCTGACTGCCTGCAGGTGCGCAGTCGGGACGTCATGTGGCAGAAGGAGCGGCTGATCAATCTGGCGGTCGCGTCGCTGCCGGCGTCCGTCCGCAAGATCGCCTGGCTCGACGGCGATGTGCTGTTCGCGAACCCGGACTGGGCGATCCAGACGGCCGCCCTGCTCGACGAGGTTCCGATCGTGCAGACGTTCAAGACCGCGATTCGTCTGCCCCGCTCCCACCATGCCTACCGCGGGCTCGGCGAGGTGTGGAGCGGCTTCGCCTGGGTCAGCGAAGTGAAGCCGGAGGCGTTCGCGCGGGACTACGTCGAGCACGGCCACACGGGCTTCGGCTGGGCGGCGCGACGGGACCTGCTCGACCGCCACGGGCTCTACGACGCCTGCATCAGCGGCAGCGGGGACCATTTCATGGCCCACGCCATGCGCGGCGACGTGTCGATGCACTGCAAGCTGTGCCCGGTCAGCCCGAGATTCCGCGAGCACTTCCGCCGTTGGGCGGAGGGCTTCCACGCCGACGTGTCCGGGCGGATCGGCTCCACGCCGGGGACCGTCCTGCACCTGTGGCACGGCGACACCAAGGACCGCCGGTACGGCGAGCGCCACGAGCAGTTGATCGACCTCGACTTCGACCCGGCGACGGACCTGCGGATCGGCCGCGACGGGCTCTGGGAATGGGCGGGCGAGCGGCCGCAGTTGCGGCGCTGGATGGGCGCCTACTTCGACGGGCGCAACGAGGACGGCGCCGACCCCGCTGGGGCACCGGTGCCCTCGTCCTGATCCGGCCGCCAGCGGCAGCCGAGCCCGTCACCCGGTACAGCCGGGATGGGTCGGATTCACGGTAGCCGCCGGCAGCTTCGGCGGAGTGACGAACGGCGGGTGCGCGAAGTCGAACAGATCGAGCATCGGATGGGCGTTGGCGTCGCGGTTGGTCAGCGCCGGCAGGTCGAAGCGGGTTTCGATGAAGCGCAGGATCGACGTCTGATCGGTGACCCGGTGCGAGACGTAGTGCCGGCGCGCAAAGGGTGAGACGACGACGAACGGGACCCGGATGCCGTAGCGATCGAAGGCCGCCGCGACGTCGCCCGGCTTCAGGTTGGGCGGAATGGCGTCGGGCACGCAGGCGGGCGGCGGTGGGACGTGGTCGTAGAAGCCGCCGTGCTCGTCGTAGGTGATGAACAGCGCCGAGCGCCGCCACTGCGGGCTGGTGAACATGGCGTTGACGATGCCGGCGACGAAGCGTTGGCCGAGCTGGACGTTGCTCGGCGGGTGCTCGTCGGTCTGGTTGGTCTCGTCGCCGAAGAAGATGGGGTCGACGAACGCCACCTGCGGCAGCGTGCCGGCGGCCGCGTCGGCATAGAACTCGGCGATCGGTCGGACGTTGGCCGAATGCGCTTGCACGTAGGCGTAGAGGACGGCGAAGGCGAGGTCGGACTGGTAGATCTTCCAGGTCACCCCGGCGTTGTCGAGCGACTGGAAGATCGACGCCTGGGTGGCGATCGCCAGATCGTTGCGGATGTGGCCGGCCGAGGTGCCCGACAGCAGGTAGTGGCGGTTCGGAAAGGTGGGGCCGAGCAGCGAGGAGAAGTGGCGGTCGCTCATCGCGAAGGTGCGGTAGAGGCGGTGATAGAAGCGCAGATCCTGCTTGCGATAGTAGCCCATGGTGCGCGAGCCGCTGGGGTCGAGCGGATCCGCGTTTTCGATCGCGAAGCCGTCCATGGCGCCGCCGTTCCACTCGCGGTGCGTGCTGTTCCAACTGTGGGCGAGATCGGCGACCTCGCAGTAGGCGCGCTGGTGGAACATCTCGACCGGCGCGCCGCCGAGCGGATTCGGGTTGGTGGCATGGCGATCGGCGCGGTCGATGTCGCGGCCGTGCAGCAGGGTGAAGTAGTGGTCGAAGGAGCGGTTCTCCTGCATGAGCACCACGATGTGGTCGATCGGGATGGCGGCGCCGTGTGGCGCGCCCGGGGGCAGGGTGTCGGCGGGCAGGGCGCCGGCCGTGAACGGGCAGGCGGCGGGATCCTCGGCGCGGGCGGCCGGGGCGAGCAGCAGGGTGACGACCAGCAGAGCCAGAAGGCGCATGCGGTGCGCTTAGTTGCGCGGCCCACGCACCGTCAAGACCTTTCGTCCTCGGCTGGCGCGGTCAATCCGTGCGGACCAGCACCTCGCGGTCGCCGTACAGCTTCTTGACCCGCACCGCGCCCGCCGGCGCCGCCTGCAGGCACAGCTCGCAGAGCGTGCACTCGTCGAGGTTCTTCTCGACAATCGCCAGCAGGCCCAGGTCCGCTTCGGCGAAGATGTTCACCGGGCAGACCTCGACCAGCTTCTTGACCGCCGCCGCGTCTTTCGCCAGCGCCGGATCCACTTCCACGTTGATGAACAGTGCCGCCATGCTCCGCCTCTGTGTCCCGCTGTGCGCCGCGGTGGTGAGTCAGGCGGCGAGCCGCTGCTTCACCAGCCCCGGGATGTCCTCGATCCGCTCCGCCACCGAGATGCCGGCCTTCTGCAGGCGCGCGATCTTGTCGGCGGTGGTGTCCGCCTTGCCCTCGACGATGGTGCCGGCGTGGCCGAAGCGCATGCCCGGCATCTCGTCCATGAACCGGCCGGCCATGAAGGCGACGATCGGCAGGCGCGATTTCTTCTCGACGACGTAGTTGGCGAGCTCGGCCTCCATGCGGCCGCCCGGCTCGCAGTAGATGACGATCGCCCTGGTCTCGGCGTCGGCTTCGTAGAGCGGCATGAGATCGGCATAGGTCGACCCGATCACCGCGTCGCCGCCGATCGACACCGCGGTCGACTGCCCGAGGCCGGCAGCGGTGAGCGTGTTGCACATCTCGGTGGTCATGCCGCCCGAGCGCGACATCACGCCGACGGGACCCTTGGTGAACGCCTTGCGCGCATCCACGGCGCGGCCGCCGAGGCCGCCCATCTTCGCCTCGCCGGGGGAGAGGATGCCGAGGCAGTTGGGCCCGATGATGCGGGCGCCCTTCATCTGCGCGTACTCGACCATCTGGGCGACCTCGAAGCGCGGGATGCGCTCGGTGACGATGACGACGATCTTCACCCCGGCGTCGAGCGCCTCGAGGACCGCGTCGCGGGTGAAGGCCGGCGGCACCGCGACGACCGATCCGTCGACCCGGGTCGTGGCGGTGATCGCGCGCACCGTGTCGTAGACCGGGATGCCGTAGATGTCGCGGCCGCCACGTCCCGGCGTCACGCCGCCGACGATCTTCGAGCCGTAGTCCAGGCACTCGCGGCTCATGTTCACCGCCTCGCGCCCGGTGATGCCCTGGATGATGAAGGTGGTGTCCTTGGTGATCAGGATCGACATGGCGCCTCTCGCAAGTCTGGGTCAGGCATCCTGCATCTTCGCCACGGCGCGGCCGGCGGCCTCGTACATCGACACCGTGCGGTCGCAGTACTCGACGCCGTAATGCTGCAGAATCTTGAAGCCCTCGGTCTCCCACGAGCCGGGGATGCGGAAGATGGCGATCTTGTCGGCCGGCTTGTGGCCGGATTCGATGACGCCCTTGATGACCCCGCGGGCGACGATGTCGACGCGGGTGTTGGACACCACGTTCATCATCACCGCGATCTTCTTCACCCCGGGCTTGCGCAGGATCAGCTTGGTGAGCTCGCAGGCCTTGGTGACCGACGGGTTGCCGCCGATCTCGCAGTAGTTCGCCGGCCGCCCGCCGTGCTTGCGGATGGCGTCGAACAGCGTCAGCGACCCGCCGCCGGCGCCGATGACCAGGCCGAGATCGCCGTCGAATTCGACCACGTTGCCGGCGACGCCGCGATGGTCGGCGGCGTCGACCGCGGCGCCGTCGATCTCGAACTGCGTCGGCGGACGGGCCTGGCGCTTCTCCTCCGGCGCGATGCCCAGCGCCTTGAGGATCGCCTTCTGGGAATCGCGGGCGTCGTCCTCCATGTCGACGTGGCCGTCGAGGCAGACGAAGCGCCCGTCCTCGAGGCGCGCCAGCGGGTTGATCTCCGCCAGGGTGAGGCCGTGGGCGATGAAGACGCGCGCCAGCGCGGCGGCGATGCGGCTGAGCTGGTTGAGCTCGGCGCCGCCGATCGCGAGCTGGGCGATCAGCTCCTTCGCCATGTAGTCGGAGAACGGCAGCAGCGTGGAGAAGTGGCGCTTGGCGATGTGCTCGGGATGGGTCTCCGCGACCTCCTCGATGTCGATGCCGCCCATGTCGGAACAGATCATCACCGGCTTGCGCGCGAAACCGTCCCAGGTGACGCCGATGTAGTACTCCTGCTTCACCGGGGCGCGGCCCTCGACCAGGACGCCGCGCGGCGCGTGGCCGTTGATCGTCAGGGCGAGGATCTTGGTCGCCGCTTCGGCCGCCTGCCCGGGGGTGTCGGCGAACAGGACGCCGCCGGCCTTCATGCGTCCGCCGGTCAGCACCTGCGATTTGAGCACCGCCGGTCCGTTGATCTCCTTCGCCACCGCCTCGGCCTCGGCCGCCGAGTGGGCGACCTTCGATCCGGTCGGCAGCGGTATGCCGTAGCGGCCGAAGAGCTGCTTCGATTCGTACTCGTAGAAGCGCATGCCTACACCCTGTCGATTGATCGGATCGGTTCGGAGCGGCGCGAGAGGACGTCGCGCCGTGAAACAGAGTGCGGCTACCACCGCACGCTTGGCGAGGTCAACCGAGGGGGATGCCGCGGGCGCCGAGGCGAGCGGCGGCGGCGGGCCGTCAGCCGCGGCGGCGCACCGCGCGCCGGCCGAGGGCGGCCAGCACGATCAGCGTCAGGCCGAGTCCCACGGGGGTCAGTGCCGGCGCTGGGGCCGGAGCGCTGAACGTCGGACACTGCGGCTGGTTGCCGCAGGAGAGCGCCGTTTCACTGAACGACGCGCAGTCGAGCGCCGCGCACTGCGCCTGGCAGCCGGACATCGGCGCCTCGAAACACTGCGTCACCTGCGGCAGCGGGCAGGCGTCGCAGATGCAACAGCTCAGCGCGGGCGCCGCGGCGGCATGCGGCGCGCCGAGCAGCGCCGTCACCAGCGCGAGCCCCGCGACGCGGCGGCCCATGCGGACCGCGTGGGCGAGAGCATTCGACGGCACCATCATCATCCCCTCCGTGCGCGAAGGGGCGCTCGTACCACGGGCGCCCGCCGGGGGCCAGGGAGGACGCGCGCTCGGATTTCCGACCTACTTTTCGAGCCACGGGGCGGGTGTTAGGCAGGGATGTCCAGAACGGGGGCCAACCAATGGCAGAGGCAGCGAAGAGCGTGAGTCTCGACGGCGTGGAGCGGGTGGTGGTGACGATCGACGCCATCGTGCGCGAAGCGCTGGAGGTGGCGAGCCGGCGCACCGCCGGCGGCAAGGGCATCGACGACGAGCAGGTGCACGTCGAGCGCCTGGCGTATGCCGCCACCGAGGCGCGGGCCGCGCGCGACCTGCTGACCTACGCCGCCGGGGTCGCGGTGCACCAGCCGGATCCGTCGGTCGCCGCCATGGCCGCCGCCTTCGCCGGCGAGATCGCGGGCAAGCTGCGGGCCCAGATCGAGGCGCACCCGGACGAGTTCGGCATCGCCGACGCGCGACTGAACGACACCCTGGGCAGCGACGAGATGCGCCGCCTCGTCCGCGCCGCGACGGCCGACACCGCCTATGCCGCCATCGGGCGGCACGTCATCGAGCAGGGGGGCGTCAACCACTGCTGGCTCGGCGACGAGATGGCGAGCATGACGCGCGACTCGGTGCGCCAGTTCGCCGAGGCCGAGGTCCTGCCGATCGCCGAGCACATCCACCGCGCCGACGACCTGGTGCCGGATGCGCTGATCGCCAAGATGGGCGAGCTCGGCTTCTTCGGCATGGCGGTGCCGGAGGAGTATGGCGGCGGCGGCATGGGCAATCTCGGCATGATCATCACCACCGAGGAGCTCTCGCGCTGCTCGCTGGCCGCGGCCGGCAGCCTGATCACGCGTCCGGAGATCCTCACCAAGGCGCTGCTCAAGGGCGGGACCGAGGCGCAGAAGCGGCACTGGCTGCCGGAGATCGCCGCCGGGCGCATCATGGCGGCGGTGTCGGTGACCGAGCCGGACACCGGCTCCGACGTCGCGGCGGTGAAGTGCCGCGCCGAGGCCGCCGAGGTGGGGGGGCAGAAGGGCTACGTCATCAACGGCGCCAAGGCCTGGTGCACCTTCGCCGGCCGCGCCAACGTGCTCGCGCTGCTGGCGCGCACCAATCCCGACCCCACGTCCGGGGCGCGCGGCCTGTCGCTGTTCATCGTGCCCAAGGACACCTTCGATGGGCACGAGTTCACCATGCACCAGGCGACCGGCGGCACGCTGCACGGCAAGGCCGACCGCACCCCCGGCTACCGCGGCATGCACTCCTTCACGCTCGCCTTCGACCGCTACTTCGTGCCGGCCGCGAACCTGGTGGGCGAGGAGGGCGGGCTCAACAAGGGATTCTACCTGCAGATGAACGGCTTCGCCGCCGGTCGTCTGCAGACCGGCGGCCGCGCCACCGGTCTGTCGCAGGCGGCGCTGGAGCGCACCGCCGAGTACGCCAGGGATCGCAGACAGTTCGGCCAGCCGATCGGGAGCTACCAGCTCACCCAGCACAAGCTCGGCCGCATGGCGACCCACATCATGGCCGGCCGGCAGCTCACCTACTCCGCGGCGCTCGCCTCGGACAAGGACGAATCGGTCACCCTCGAGGGCTCGATGGCGAAGCTCTTCACTTCCGACGTCGCCGTCTGGGTCACCCAGGAGGGCCAGCTCCTGCACGGCGGCTGGGGCTACGCCGAGGAGTTCCCGATCTCGCGCTACGTCGTCGACGCGACCGTGCTGCCGATCTTCGAGGGCGTGAAGCCGATCCTCGAGCTCAAGGTGATCGGGCGCACGCTGCTCGCGGCGTGAGACGCGCGCGGGGCGCTCTTCCGCCGGCCAGCCGTCAGCCGAACAGCTTCTCCTTCGCGGCCTCGGAGATCGCCACCACCGCCGGGTGCTTGAGGCGGCGCTCGACGGAGATGGCGTAGAAACGCTGGCGCACCTGATCGATGCGGCCGATGGCCCGGACGTCGTACTGCCGCCGGATCTCCGACTCGATCGCGGCCGGCGCGGCGAAGACGCCGACCCCGCGCTCGCCGAAGGCGCTCAGCAGGGCGCTGTCGTCGAACTCGCCCAGCACCGCCGGCCGCACGTCGTGCTGCGCGAACCACTGGTCGAGCGAGCGGCGCAGCACCGTGTTGTCGCTCGGCATCAGAAAGGGCGCGCCGTCGAGCGAGCGCGGGAAGTTGCGTCGGTAGCGGTTCACCAGGCTCTTGGCGGCGAAGACCGTGGTGCCGCATTCGCCGAGCAGATGGCTGAAGGCGCGCACCTTGACGCTCGGGCTCAGTGGCGCGTCGGTCAGCACCAGGTCGAGGGCGTGCACCGCGAGGTCGGCGAGCAGCCGCTCGGTCTTGTCCTCGTGGCAGACGAGGCGCACCGGGTCGGACATCTTCAGCGCCGGCTCCATCAGCCGATAGGCGATCAGCTTCGGTACCTGGTCGTCGACGCCGACCGCGATGCGCAGCGGGCGGCCCGTCGGCCGGCCCCGCACCGCGTCGGTGAGCTCGCGGCCGAGCGTGAAGATCTCGTCGGCGTAGCGATAGACGAGCCGGCCGACCTCGGTCAGCTCGAGGCGGCGGCCGACGCGGTGGAAGAGCTTCTCGCCGAAGTGATCCTCCAGCATCCGCAACTGGCCGCTGATCGTCGGTTGCGCCAGGCGCAGCTCGGCGCTCGCCGCCGACACGCCGCCGGTGCGCGCCACGGTCCAGAAGTAGAGCAGGTGGTGGTAGTTCAGCCACTCCATCGTCGGCTCCTCGTCGTCAGCCGTGCCACTCAAGCACGTCGGCGCCGTCGGCGCAGCAGGAGCGCGCCTGGCCGGGGGAACGGAAATTCAGAACGATGCGGGCTGGATTATCTATTTGTCGATGGATCGGCCCGCCGGTAGGCATGGACGTCGTTGGAGGGTTGGATTGATGGCGACGACGGCAGGCGGACGGCGGGGAGGCGGCGATCGGGTGCCGCGGATGTGGTCGCACGCGGCCGAGGATGCGTTGCTGGCCCCGGACCCGGCCTTGCCGGCCCAGGTGCTGCACCTGTGGCATCACAGCCGGTCGATCCGACCGGAGCGGGCGCTGGCGCTGGCGGTGCTGGTGCAGGCGGTGGCCGACGTGCAGCGATTCCGCCAGACCGGGTTGGCGCATCATCGACTGCTGCATGACGAGGCGGCGGCCTGGATGCGCTCGGATGCGCGCGCCTGGCCGTTCGCCTTCGTGAATCTGTGCGATGCCTTCGGCCTCGAGGTGCAGGAGGTGCGCGCGGCGCTGCTCACGCCGCGGCCGGGTAGCGCGCGACAGGCCGCGTAACGGCGTCGTCGGCGGCGCCCGCGGCGACCCCTGGCTCAGATGGTGCCGGCGGCGCGCAGGGCGGCGAGCGCGTCGGGCGACAGGCCGAGGCGCTCGCGGAGCACGTCCTCGGTGTCGGCGCCGAGCGCCGGCGGCGGCTCTACGGATGGCTCGGGGTGCGCCCCGAGCTTGATCGGCGTGCCCAGCACCTTCACGGCGCCGCGCTCGGCGGTGCGGACCTCGCGCACCACGGCGCGCTCGAACACGTGGCGATCGCTGCCGACCTCGGCGATGGTGCGCACCGGCGCGCTCGGGATGCCGGCGCCGGCGACCCGCGCCGCGACGTCGGCGCGCGTCTGCGGCGTCGTCCAGGCGGCGACCGCGGCCTCGATCGCGGACCAGTCCGCCGCCCGCCCGGCGACGGTGTGCCAGCGCGCGACGGCGCGCAGGTCGGGCCGCGCCATGACGTCGCACAGATCGAGCCAGTGCTGATCGGAGACGCAGAGGATGGCGACGTGGCCGTCGCGGCACGGGAAGTTGTTGTAGGGCGTCGCGCCGCCGACCACGTGGCGGTTGCCGCTGCGGCTCATCTCGCGCTGCAGGTCGTAGTACGGCGCCAGGAAGCTGAGCAGCGCCGGCACGGCGGCGTCGAACATCGCCACCTCGACCCGCTGCCCGAGGCCGGTGCGCGTGCGTTCGGCGAGCGCCAGCAGAATGCCGGCGAAGAGATGGACCGCGCCGAGCATGTCGATGAAGGTCGGGCCGCACTTCACCGGCGGCTGGTCGGGGAAGCCGGTGATCGACATCGCGCCGACCAGCGCCTGGATGGTGAAGTCCATGGCCGGATAGCCGACGTACGGGCCGCTGCTGCCGAAACCGCTACCCGAGGCGTAGACCAGGCGCGGGTTGCGGGCGCGCGCCGCGTCCCAGCCGACGCCCAGCCGATCCGCGACCCCGGCGGCGAAGTTCTCCACCAGCACGTCGGCGCCCTCGACGAGGCGCAGGAGCAGATCGACGCCGGCCGGCTGCTTGAGGTCGATGCGCACGCCGCGCTTGTTGGCGTTCAGCATCAGGAACGGATAGCTGGCGCCGCCCGGCGAGCGATCCATGCGCCGCAGCACGTCGCCGGTCGGCGACTCGACCTTGATGACCTCGGCGCCGTGATGGGCGAGGAGGAGGCCGCAGTACGGCCCGTTGTAGATCTGTCCGAGCTCGAGGGCGACGATGCCGGCGAGCGGGCCGGCCGGGCCGCTCATGCGGCGGGCGGCCGCATCGTGGCGAGCGGCTTGATCATGTAGGTGGTGCTGGCCCGCGCCGCCAGCTTGCCGGCCGACCAGATGTCGACCTCGGCGTAGGCGCTGCGGCGGCTGTGGCGCAGGACGAACGCCTCCGCCGTCACCGCGCCGGGGAAGATCGGCTCGAGATAGTTGATGTTCATCTCGATGGTGAGCAGCGCGTTGCCGGGACCGTACAGGGAGAGCAGCGCGACCGCGACCGCCGTATCGGCCATGCCGAAGCTGGCACCGCCGTGCATGATCCCGGACGGATTGCTGAGCGCCGTGCGATTCTCGGTCTCGAGCTGCGCGTAGCCCTGGCGGACCTCGACGACGCGAAAACCGCAGTAGCCGGGGAAGTAGGGGTTGTCGCTGTTGAAGGTGTCGATGATCGCCTGCCGCGCGGCGGGCTCGATCGGCGGGAACTCGCGCCCGCGGGCGCCGCTGTCCGGATTCGCCATGCCGCTGCCTTATCCCGATCGCGGCGCCAACTCGACCCGGGCTGGACAGTCGGCGCGGCATTGCCTAACCCACAGGGCACTGACCACGCCCAGTCCCGGAGGAGCCCGCCGATGTCGTACGAGTTCATCACCTACGAGAAGACCGACCGACTGGTGGTCATCACCATCAATCGGCCCGAGGTCCGCAACGCCCTGCACCCGCCGGCGAACCGCGAGCTGTCGGCGGCGTTCGACGCCTTCGACGCCGATCCCGACGCCTGGGTGGCGATCCTCACCGGCGCCGGCGACAAGGCCTTCTCCGCCGGCAACGACCTCAAGTACTCGGCGCAGCACGGCATGGGCGACATGGCGATGGGGAAGGGCGGCTTCGGCGGCCTGACCGCCCGCTTCGATCTCTTCAAGCCGGTGATCGCGGCGGTCAACGGCCTGGCGCTGGGCGGCGGCTTCGAGATCGCCATGGCCTGCGACATCATCGTCGCCGCCGAGCACGCCACCTTCGGCCTGCCCGAACCGCGCGTCGGCCTGGCGGCGCTTGCCGGCGGCATGCAGCGGCTGCCGGCGGCGATCCCGCCGAAGCTGGCGATGGGCATGATGCTCACCGGCAAGCCGATCAGCGCGGCGCGCGCCAAGGAGCTCGGCCTCGTCAACGACGTCGTGCCCGAGGGCGACGCGCTGGCCGCCGCGCACCGCTGGGCGGCCGAGATCCTCGAGTGTTCGCCGACCTCCATCCGCGCCACCAAGCAGGTGGCGCTGCAGAGCCAGGGCCTGCCGCTCGAGCAGGCGATGCAGAAGACCTACCCGCTGGTGAACGCCCTCTTCGGCTCCGAGGACATGATGGAGGGCGTCATGGCCTTCGCGCAGAAGCGCAAGCCGGACTGGAAGGGAAAGTAGCCGGCGGCGAGCGGCTCCGCGCCATCCGGCGTGGCGCTGGGCATGACGGGTGCGGCGCCGCGCCGCGGCGTCGCACCCGCCGGCCGGGCTACTTGACGCCCGCTCGAACCACCGCCGCCCGTTGCTCCACCGTCTTCGCCTGTTCCGGGCGGCCGGCGTCGTCGAGCAGGGCGGCGTAGTTGTCGAGCACGGTCGCCAGGTCGTTGGCGTCCTCGTGTTCGAGCACCGCGATCGCCTGCAGGTAGAGCAGCTCGGCCTCGCTGTGCCGGCCGTTGGCGGCGAGCAGCAGGGCGAGGTTGTTGCGGCTGAGCGCGGTGAGGCGGTTGTCGGCGCCGAAGGTCTGCTCGCGGATCGCCAGCGCGTGGCGCAGCAGTGGTTCGGCGGCGTCGTAGCGGTCGGCGGCGGCGTACAACCCCGCCAGGTTGGTCTCGGCGGCGGCGACCTCCGGGCTGCCGGGGCCGAGGGCGGTGCGGCGCAGGTCGAGGGACTGGCGCTGCAGGGCGATGGCGCCGGGCAGGTCGCCGGCGGCGCGCCGCTCGGCCGCCTGGCCGCTGAGCGCGCTGGCGCGCTGCAGGGCATCGCTGGCGGCCGGCTCCTGGGCCGGCGCCGCGGTGAGGCCTTCGAGCCGCGGCTCCGACTGGTCGCCACTGCGCGCCTCGGCGCCTGGCTGGCCGGGCGGGGGCGCTTTCCAGTCGATGTGGCGCGTCGTCTCGCGGACGCTGCCGCAGGCAGCGGCGAGGCCGAGCAGCAGGTAGGCAGAGCGCCGGGCGGGAGGCGACATCGCGCCCAGAGAAGCTGCGTTTGCGCGCCGACGCAAGCCGACTTGCGAGCGTCGGCGCCAGTATGCGACGGCAGCCCCATGTGCGGCCGCTTCACGCTCACCTCGCCGCCGACGCGGCTGCGCGACCGCTTCCGCCTCGCCGCGGTGCCGGATGCCCTGGTCGCGCACTACAACATCGCGCCGTCGCAGCCGGTGCTGGTCATCGCGAACCGCAGCCGACGTCTGCTGCGGCCGGCGCGCTGGGGGCTCGTCCCCGGGTGGGCCATGGATCCATCGATCGGCCATCGCCTGATCAACGCCCGCGCCGAAACGCTCGCTCGACGGCCGGCGTTCCGCGGCCTGCTCGAGCGGCAACGCTGCGTCGTGCCGGCGGACGGCTTCTACGAGTGGCGCCGCGCCGGCCGCGGCGGCCGCCAGGCGTTCTACCTGAGGGCGCGCGACGGCGAGCCGCTGGCGCTCGCGGGGCTGTGGGACGTCTGGCGCGCCGCGAACGGCGAGCCCCTGGCGTCGTGCACCATCATCACGGTGCCGGCCAACGGCGTCGTCGCGCCGATCCACGATCGCATGCCGGCGGTGCTGTCGGCGGCGGCCGTGGACGCCTGGTTGGATCCCGCCCCGGCCGCCGCGGCGGCGCTGGCGCCGTTGCTGGCACCGGCGCCGGACGAGCACCTGATCGCCATTCCGGTCTCGTCCCGTGTCAACAAGCCGGAGCACGACGACCCGTCCTGCATCGCGCCGCTGCCGGAGCGGGCGTGATGCGCCTGGCGCCCCGTCTCCTGCTCGCCCTCCTGCTCGGCGCCGCCGCGCTGCGCGTCTGGCGGCTCGACACCGTTCCCCTCGGTCTGCACGGCGACGAGGCGGTCACCGGCTTCGACGCCCACCGCGTGCTGGCCGAGGGATGGATCGGACCCTACGCCTACCCAAGCGCGCTCGGGCAGCCGACCGGGCCGGTGTACGTCGCGGCGCTCGTGCTGGCGCTGTTCGGCGAGTCCACCGCGATGCTGCGCCTGTCGATGGCCCTGTTCGGCGTCGCCACCGTCTTCTCCACCTGGCTCGCCGGCCGAGCCATGTTCGGTCGTGCGGTCGGCCTGTTGGCGGCGGCCCTGTTGGTGGCGCAGCCGTGGCACCTGCACCTCAGCCGCATCGCCTTCATGGTGAACGCCTGGCCCTGCCTGCAGATGGCGGTGCTGTGGTTGCTCTTCCGCGCCCGCCAGCGGCCTGCCGTCTGGCGCTGGGCGCTGACCGGCGCGGTCGCCGGCCTGACCATCTACACGTACAACGCCGCCCCGCTGTCGCTGCCGCTGTTCGCCGCCCCGGTGCTGGTCGATCTCGCGTCGCCGCCGCCCGGGCGGCCGCGGCGGCGCGTCCTCGCGCTGGCGCTGGTCGCCGCCGGCGCGGCGCTGGTGGTGATGCTGCCGATGCTCGACTACGTGCGCAACCACGAGGAGTACTTCTGGCATCACCAGGAGGTGGCGCTGACCAACAGCGCGGCGTGGCGCGAGGGCGCCTGGCGCGACCGGGCAGGGCTGCTGGCGGCGCGCGCCGGCGAGTGGGGCAGGGGGGTCGTCGCTGGCGGCGCGCCCGATGACGGCGACGGCCTGGGCGGGGAGGGATTCCCGTTGCTCGACCCGGTCACCGTGATCGCCGCCGCCGCCGGTCTGGGCCTGGCGCTCCGCCGCTGGCGCGAGCCCGCCTGCGCGGCGCTGCTGGTGGGCGTGGCGACGTTGCCGCTGGGCGCCCTCCTGACCATCGAGGGTGGGCTCTACCGGCGCGCCTTCGGGCTGGCGCCGATCGCGGCCCTGCTTGCCGCCCTGTCGCTGGCGCGCCTCTGGCGGCAGGCCGCGCGCCGCGGCGCGGCGACGCAACGGGCCGCCACGGTGGCGCTGGCCGGGCTGCTGCTCCTCAGCGGCGCGCGCAACGCGCAGCGCTATTTCGGGCCGCTGCAGTCGAGCGACGAGATGCGCTACGTCTTCCCGTACCAGATCGACGCCGCGGCGCGGTTCCTCGCCACGTTGCCGTCGGACACGGTGGTGTTCTGGTACAGCGACCGCTGGCCCGCCGGCTACGAGACCCGCCGTTGGTTCGCGCCCGACGCCGAGGTCGTCGAGCGTTCGCCCGAGTTCGGCGCCCCCACCGAGGACGATGGCACCCCGGTGGTCCGCGCCGACAGCGACCGCGAATCCGTCTTCCTCCTCCTCGGTCGCTATCGCGATCTCGCCGCGGCCATCCAGCAGCGCCACCGCGGCGGCACCCTGGTCGAAGATGTGCGCGACGGCGAGGTCCTCTTCCGCGCCGTCCGCGTCGAGCCGCTCGCCGTCGAAGCGCCGATCTGAGGCGGCGCTCTCGCCGGGCCACGCCCGTGGAAACGCGATCGTTGCTGGTCGTCGCGGGCGCGCACTATGGTGCCGCGCATGCTGCCACGCCGAGCCGCGCGTCGCGTGCTCCCGCCTCGCCGCCGCTGATCCCGCTGGACTGACCTCCTCCGCCATCGGCGGCGGCTCTCGCCGTCCCCGTAGCTCGGAGTCGATGTCATGTCCGCACTTCTCGATAGCCCCGCCGCCGTCGGCGCCGTCGCCTCACGCGGCGGCGTCCGCGAGCTGGTCGCGCTGGCGCTGCCGGTGGTCCTCACCAACCTGTCCGCGACGTTGATGATGACCACGGACGCGATGATGGTGGGCCGCCTCGGTCCCAGCGAGCTCGCAGCCGTCGGCTACGCCGGCATCTGGTACTGGACGGTCATCGCGGGGTTCAATGGTACCGGCAGCGGCGTCCAGACCTTCGCCGCCCAGGCGCACGGCGCCGGTCATCCCCGGCAGTGCGGGGGCTGGCTGTGGCAGGCCTGGTACACGGTGGTGCCGGCGGCGACCGCGACGCTGCTGCTCTTCGCGGTGGCGTTCCCGGCATTGCTCGATCTGCTCGGGCCGGATCCGACGCTGCGGCCGCTGGCGAGCGACTACGTGCGGGCGCGGGTGCTCGGCAGCGGCGGCCTGATGACCGGGATGGTGATCGCCGCCTTTCTGCGCGGCGTCGGCGATGCGCGGACGCCGCTCCATGCCATGATCGCCGCCAACCTGGTGAACGTCGCCCTCAACTACTGCCTGATCTTCGGTCACTGCGGGGCGCCGCGGCTGGGCGTCGCCGGCTCCGGTGTGGCGACCGCGATTGCCGAGTGGGCGTACGCGATCTGGTTGGCGCGGGCGGTCTACCGACCGGCGCGGCGGCGGCGCTTCGCGACCGACGCCGTGGCGCCCGACGCGGCGGCGATGCGGCGCTTTCTCCGCACCAGCGCGCCGATCGGCGGCCAGTGGGCGCTCGACATGCTGGCGTTCGCGGCCTTCAGCACCCTGGTGGCGCGCATGGGGGCGAGCGAGATGGCGGCGAGCCAGGCGCTGCTCAGCTTGATGCACCTGTCGTTCATGCAGGTGGTCGGCGTGCAGATGGCGGTGGCGACGCTGGTCGGCCGCTACCTGGGCGCCGGCGACCCGACCGCGGCGCGGCGCAGTCTGCGCAGCGCGCTGCGGGTCGGCGTCGGCCTGTCGATCGCCGTCGCGGCGCTGTTCGTGCTCGCGCCGGAGGCTTGTCTGCGCCTATTCGTCAGCGACGAGGCGGTGCTGCGCCTGGGCGTGCCGCTGCTCGTCGTCGGCGCGGCGTTCCAGATCTGCGACGCGGTCGGGGTCCTCAACGGCGGCGCGTTGCGCGGCGCCGGCGACACCCGCTGGCCCTTCGTGGTGCAGACGCTGCTCGCCTGGGGTCTCTTTCCGCCCGCCGCCTATGTCGGCGGCGCGCTGGCGGGCGGCGGGCTCACCGGCGCCTGGCTGGGCGGCGTCGTCTACGTCGCCGTCCTCGCCGGCGCCCTCCACTGGCGCGTCCAGAGCGGCGCCTGGGAGACGGCGCGGATCTGAGGTGGATCGAGAGCGCTCAGGCGCTGCTGCCGCCGAAGGCGCGCCGTTGGTGCCAGAGCGCGGCGGCGGCGATCATCGTCAACAGGGCCAGCCCAGTGAAGAGGCCGCGGCGCGACACCGGCGGCGCCGGGGCCACCTGCACGCACGTGCCGGGGACGGGGGGCGCGGTGCAGGTGTCGAACGGATGGCTGCAGGCGGTATTGCAGCAGACGCCATCGACACAGAACGTGGAGGCGCAGTCGCCCGGCGTGCTGCAGCTCGCGCCGTTCGCTTGCGGCGTGGCGACCGCAGACGCGTGCGCCGCTCCGCCGTCGGCGAGCACGAGCGCTCCGAGCGTCGCTGCGAGGACGATGACCGTTGTGCTGCTGCGCGCCATCCTCGATCTCCTGCGGCTGGCCGCCTGCCGCGCGCCGCGGCCGCCATCAGATTCGAGCCGATACGAGAGATGCGGTCGGGCTGTCAACTCGCGCTCCCCTCTGCGGCCCCATTCCGTGCGCGACCGGCCCGGCTGACTGGCGGGCGGCACCGAGGGTCCCGGTGCCGCGGCGGCGCGTCGGGGGTGTCGCGAGAGCGTCGTCTGCTACAAGGAACGGACGATCGCCGGGAGGTCCGCATGGATTTCGAGCATTCCGCACGCGCCCAGCAGTACATCGACCACGTCGCGCGCTTCGTCCGCGAGCGCGTCGTGCCCAACGAGCCGCTGTTCTTCGACCAACTCGCGCACACCGACGACTGGCGGCGCTGGCGGATTCCGACGATCCTCGAGGAGCTCAAGCAGGAGGCGAAGGCGGCCGGCCTGTGGAACCTGTTTCTGCCGGAGAGCGATCTCGGCGCCGGGCTCGACAATCGCGACTACGCTCCGCTGGCGGAGATCATGGGGCGCAGCTTCCTCGCCTCCGAGGTGTTCAACTGCAGCGCCCCGGACACCGGCAACATGGAGGTGCTGGTGCGCTATGGCTCGGACGAGCAGAAGGAGCGCTGGCTGGCGCCGCTGCTCGAGGGGCGCACGCGCTCGGCCTTCGCGATGACCGAGCCGGCGGTCGCTTCGAGCGACGCCACCAACATGAAGGCCACCTGCGAGATCGACGGCGACGACGTCGTGATCAACGGCCAGAAGTGGTGGACCAGCGGCGCTGGCGACCCGCGCTGCGCCTTCTTCATCTTCATGGGCGTCACCGATCCCACCGCCGAACGCCACCAGCGGCACTCGATGGTCATCGTCCCCGCCGACGCGCCGGGAGTGAGGATCCTGCGCATGGTGCCGGTCTTCGGCCATCTCGACGAGCCGCACGGGCATGGCGAGATCCTCTTCGACAACGTGCGCGTGCCGCGCAGCCACGTCATCCTCGGGCCGGGGCGCGGCTTCGAGATCGCCCAGGGCCGTCTCGGGCCGGGGCGCATCCACCACTGCATGCGCGCCATCGGCGCCGCCGAGCGGGCGCTGGAACGACTGTGCCAGCGCGCCGTCGGCCGCGTCGCCTTCGGCAAGCCGCTCGCCAACCTGGGCGGCAATCGCGACGTCATCGCCAACTGCCGGATGGCGATCGATCAGGCGCGGCTGCTGACCCTGCATGCGGCGTGGGCCCTCGATCGCCACGGCACGTTCGGCGCGCTCACGGACATCTCGGCGATCAAGGTGGTCGCCCCGAACGTGCTGCAGATGGTCACCGACGCGGCGATCCAGATCCACGGCGGCGAGGGCATGGCCGACCCCGAGCTCACCCGCCTGCTCGCCATGGCGCGCGCTCTGCGCATCGCCGACGGTCCGGACGAGGTGCACCGCGGCATGGTCGCCCGCCTGGAGCTGCGGAAGTACCAGTAACGGGCGCCGGCGTGATCCCGTGCGGGGTCAGACCAGGGGATTGCGCGTCCGCAGGTTCGCGAAGCGGCCGAAGTCGCGGTCGGCGGTGAGCAGCTCGTCGACGCCGTGGTGCAGGCAGAGCGCGGCGATACGGGCGTCATGGACGGCCGGACCGGCGATCCGGCCGGTGCGCAGCAGCTCGATGAGCACTGGCCAGTAGCCGTCCGCCTCGCCGAGGAGCTCGACGCGAGGCGCTTCCATCCAGGCCGTGACCTGATCGAGCGCGACGTCGAGCGGCGTCGGCGGATCGTAGATGCGCGGGTGGGTGACGATGGAGACGAACTCGTGCACGCAAGGCCAGGGGATGGCCCAGCGCACGCTTCCTTCCGCGAGCCCGGCGAGGCACGCGTCGGCGCGGTCGTGCCACAGCGCGTCGCTGCGATGCGCGTAGACCAGCAGGTTGGTATCGATGGCGATCACGGCCCCGGCTCGTACGCGAGCTCGCGAATACGGTCCCAGCTCGCATCGCGCAGCTCGGGGCGCAACCCATTGCCGCCGAACGTGACGCGCCGCAGGGTGAAGCGATGTTGGCGCCGCTGCCGGAGGGCGATGCGCAGGCCTTCGTCGAGCAGCGCGCGCAGCGTGGTGTTGTCGCGCCGCGCCACCTCGCGCGCCTCGGCGAGGAGCGGATCGGCGATCTCCACCGTGGTTTTCATTACGGGGACCCATATCATCCGATATGGTCCCCCACAATGGTGTGCTGGGGCGCTCAGCGCCAACTGGCGACTGTCTCGCCGGAGTCGACCATGTCGGCGAAGTAGCCGACGAATTCGGCCGGCGGGCCGGCCTGGCCCTCGGGCAGGGCGGCGCGGACGCGCAGCCGGCGGCCACCGTCCTCGAGGGTCAACGTCCCGGTGACCGCGGCGGGCTCGACGCCCTCTTGCCAGCGCTGCAGGGTCCCGCTGGTCGGTCCGTTCACCGCCGCGGGAAGGAAGAGCAGCGGCGCGGCGTCGCCGGCGCCGATCGCCACCACCACCGCCGAGCCGTTGCCGGCGAAGGCAGCGATCAACTCACCGTCACGGGTGTTGAAGCGGCCGACGAAGAGGCAGGTGCGGGGCAATCCAGTGGTCGGCTGGTCGAAGCGGAGCGGGCAGCCTCGCGACACCGGCCGCCCGATGTCGGCGAACGCCTGACCGGCGATCAGCAGCGCCGCGGCGGCGAACAGCATCTTTCCACAGCTCATCGTGAACCCCACGGTGTTGCGCCTTTCCATACCGAGTGTGGAAGCAGGATCCGCGCCATTCGACGCAGGTGATGCAACGTAGGTTTCACGATCGCGGGACCGCTAACCGCAGTGCGCGGTTGGCACATGGGAGCTGTCGATCTTTCGCAGCCGAGCGAAGAGGCGACGGGCGGAGGCGGGCGCGCGGCGGCAATTCGCTGCGTCGAATCGTGAACGGGCAGCCTCGGTTGCCTCGCGCGCGGCGTCGCGGCAGGGTCTGAACGGGACGGAGGAGCCATGCGCTGTCACGCGATGAGGATCCATGAGACCGGGGGCCCCGAGGTGCTGCGGTGGGAGGAGGTCGAGGTCGGCGAGCCGGCCGCCGGCGAGGTGCTGCTGCGTCAGACGGCCGTCGGTCTGAACTACATCGACACATATCATCGCAGCGGTCTGTACCCGCTGCCGTTGCCGGGGGGCATCGGACTCGAGGCGGCGGCCGTGGTCGAGCGGGTCGGGCCGGCAGTGGCTGACCTGCGACCGGGGGACCGCGTCGCCTACGCCTCGGCGCCGATCGGCGCCTATGCCGAGTGGCGGGTCTATCCCGCCGATCGCCTGGTGAAGGTCCCGGCCGGGGTCACCGATCAGCAGGCGGCGGCGATGATGCTGCAGGGGATGACGGCCGAATACCTGATCCGGCGCACCTTTCCGGTGCGCGCCGGGCAGTGGGTGCTGTTCCACGCCGCGGCCGGCGGCGTCGGTCTGATCGCCTGTCAGTGGCTCAGGCACCTCGGGGCGCGGGTCATCGGCACGGCGGGCGGGCCCGCCAAGATGACGCTGGCACGGCAGCATGGCTGCGAGCACGTCATCGACTCGCACGATCCGGCGATCGCGACGCGGGTGCGCGAGCTGACCGGCGGCGCGGGGGTGGCGGTCGTCTACGACGGCGTCGGCCGCGACACCTTCACCGCCTCGCTCGACAGCCTGGCGCGGCGCGGCATGCTGGTCAGCTTCGGCAACGCTTCGGGGCCGGTGCCGGCCTTCGAGCCCGCCGAGCTCTCGCTGCGTGGCTCGCTCTACTTCACCCGGCCGTCGCTGATGGACTACACGGCGACGCGCGAGGAGCTCGCCGCCTCGGCGGCGGCGCTGTTCGCGGTGGTGGCGAGCGGCGCGGTCGCCATCGAGGTGCACCAGACCTATGCGCTGCGCGACGCGGCGCAGGCGCATCGCGACCTCGAGGGCCGCCGCACCAGCGGCTCGACGGTGCTCCTGCCGTAGGTTGGGGGCGCGCGTCAGGGCGCCGCGGCGGCGGCGCGACCGGGCGCCGGCAGGCGGCCGAGCGGGAAGCCGCGGAACAACGCCGCGCCGAGCAGGAAGCCGAGGCACGGCATGCCGCCGAACAGCAGCCGCATGCCCAGCAGGCTCTCGGCGGATTGCTCGACGTTGGGAGCGAAGGCGACGGCGGCGAGCACCACGCCGCTCAGCGCCGTGGCGACGGAATTGCCGATCTTGAGCGCGAAGAGCAGCGCCGCCGAGTAGATGCCCTCCTTGCGCTCGCCGGTCTGCTGCTCGTCGAGGTCGATGATGTCCGCCATCAGCGACGACGCCAGCACGCTGCCGCAGCCCATGGCAGCCCCGGCGAGGACGAGCAGCCCGAAGAGCACCGGCAGGGCGCCGGCATCGACCGCCATCATGCCGCCGAAGGCGGCGGCGGCGATCAGCATCGCCGCCAGCCAGGTGGCGTGCGCGCCGTGTCGGCGCGCCGCCCGCACCCAGACGGGGATCGAGACGACGCCGGAGAGCACGTAGGCCGCCGGCAGCGTGCCCACCAGGTCGGGCCGCCGCAGGAGATACTGCGCCACGTAGGGCGCCATGGTGCCCACCGCGCCGACGCCCAGGCTCTCGATGAACCAGACGATGAGGAGGATGCGCGCGGTGCGGTTGCGCAGCACGTCGCGCAGGCCGCTCGCCAGACTGTGGCCGCCGCCGCCGCGCAGGCGGCGCTCGCGAATCGCCAGCGGGGTGATGGCGAGCACCCCGGCGCCGACCAGCGCGCCGGGCACCGCCATCGCGCCGGCGGCGGCGCGCGGCTCGGGGGCGTTCATCGCGAGCTGGATGGCGCCGAACGCGAGCAGCATGCCGAAGGTGAAGCTGATCTGCTTGGCGCCGAACAGTCGCGTCCGCTGGTGCGAGTCGGCGCTGAGCTCGGCGCCGAGGGCCGCGTGCGGGATGGCATAGAGCGCGAAGGCGGTGAAGAACATGAACAGCGCCAGCGCCACCCAGGCGAGCAGGGCGCCGGGCGGCCAGGCCGCCGGCGGGTTCCACAGCATGATGTAGGCGCCGGCGAGCAGCGGCGGGGCGGCGAACAGAAAGGGGCGGCGGCGGCCGTGGCGCGACCGGGTGCGGTCGCTCCAACTGCCGACCAGTGGATTGCAGGCGGCGTCCCACACCTTGGCGACGGCGAACAGCGCCCCGACCAGCGCCGGCGGCAGGAGCAGGACGTCGGTGGCGAACTTCAGGAAGTAGAACTGGACGACGAAGAGGAGGAAGGCGAGGCCGACGATCGGACCGCCGTAGGTGAGGAGCTGGCGCGCGGGCAGGGCATGCATGCGGCGCCCAGGTTTGGCAGCGCGGCGGCGCGCGGACAAGTGGAGTTGCGGCGGATCCCTGTGGTACGTCCACGTCCCATGCCGTCCGCCGTCGCGGTCGAACCGATCACCGAGGACGACGCCTTCCTCGCCGAGGCGCTCTCGCACGCCAGCGTCGCGACCCTGATGATGGCGATCGTCCACCTGACCGGCGACACCGCGATCCTCGACGGTCCGATCCGCCCGCAGCGGCCCCTGCCGGGCGAGCACGACGGCGGCCTGTCCGACGACGAGAAGGCGACCGTGCGGGCGCAGGCGCTGGCGGCGCTGCGCGACTACCGCGATCGCGGCGGCACGCTGCCGCCGCCGCCCTCCGCCGAGACCATCGGCCGCATGCTGAGCTTCATGGTGGGCGAGGAGGTCAGCCCCGAGTACGTGCCGATGTTCATGGAGGAGCTGGCGCTCGACAGCGGCGATGCGCGCGACGTCGACTGGGCCGCGGTGCCGGCGGCGCGCCGCGCGGCCTTCCGCGTGCTGATCATCGGCGCCGGGATGTCCGGGCTGCTCGCCGCCGCCCGCCTCGAGCGCGCCGGCGTGCCGTACGTCGTGATCGAGAAGAACGAGGGCGTCGGCGGCACCTGGCTGGAGAACAGCTACCCCGGCTGCCGGGTCGACGTCGCCAACCATTTCTACTCCTATTCGTTCGCCCCCAACCACGACTGGCCCGAGTTCTTCTCGCAGCGCGACGAGCTGCGGCAGTATTTCGAGGACTGCGCCCGCGACTTCGGGGTGCGCGAGCGCATCCGCTTCGCCACCGAGGTGGTGGCGGCGCGCTGGGACGACGCGGCGGCGGGTTGGGCGGTGCGCCTGCGCGCGCGCGACGGGCGCGAGGAGGTCGTGCGCGCCAACGCGCTGATCAGCGCCGTCGGCCAGCTCAACCGCCCGCGCCTGCCCGACATCCCCGGCCGCGACGCGTTCGCCGGGCCGGCGTTCCACTCGGCGCGGTGGCAGCACCAGCACGACCTGCGCGGCCGGCGCGTCGCCGTCATCGGCACCGGCGCCAGCGCCTTCCAGCTCGCCCCCGAGGTCGCGAAGATCGCCGACCGCCTGCTGATCTTCCAGCGGTCGGCGCCGTGGATGGTGCCGAACCCGCGCTACCACGCGCGGGTCAGCGAGGCGAAGAAGTGGCTGCTGCGGCACGTGCCGTCGTACGCGCGCTGGTATCGCTTCCTCCTCTTCTGGCCGGCGTCGGACGGCCTCATGCCGTCGCTGGTCGTCGATCCCGAGTGGCCGCACCAGGAGCGCTCGGTGAACGCGATGAACGACATGATGCGCGAGTACTTCACCCAGAGCATGGCGGAGCAGATCGGCGACGATCCGGCGCTGCTCGCCAAGGTGGTGCCGCGGTATCCGCCGTTCATCAAGCGCATGCTGCAGGACAACGGCACCTGGCTGGCGACGCTGAAGCGCGACAACGTCGACCTGATCACCGATCCGATCGTCGCCATCACCGAGACCGCGATCCGCTGCGCCGACGGCCGCGAGCATCCGGTCGACGCCATCGTCTACGCCACCGGCTTCCACGCCAACCGCTTTCTCTGGCCGATGGACATCGTCGGTCGCGACGGTGCCAGCCTGCGCCAGCGCTGGGGCGACGAACCGCGCGCCTATCTCGGCATCACCGTGCCCGAGTTCCCGAACCTGTTCTGTCTCTACGGGCCGGGCACCAATCTGGCGCACGCCGGCAGCATCATCTTCCACTCCGAGTGCCAGGTCCGCTACGTCATGGCGTCGATTGCCGCGCTCCTCGCCAGCGGCCGCGCGGCGATGGAGTGCCGGCGGGAGGTGCACGAGGCCTACGCGGCGCGCTTCGACGCCCGCCACGCGCAGATGGTCTGGTCGCACGCGGGCGCGACGAGCTGGTACAAGAACCCCGCCGGCCGCGTCCTCACCACCTCGCCCTGGCGGCTGGTCGACTACTGGACGTGGACCCGGGCACCGAACCCGGACGACTTCCATTTCCGCTGACCCGGCGCCGTCGCTGGCGTCCGTTGCGCCCCGCGTTGCGCGGCGCGGCGCCGGTCGCTAGACGCGTCCGGTGCCAACGAACGAGCGCCAGCACGCCCCGGCGCCGGTTGCCGTGCCGTTCGCGACGGCGTTCCGCTTCTGGGTGAAGCTGGGGTTCATCTCGTTCGGCGGACCCGCGGGCCAGATCGCGATCATGCACCGCGAGATCGTCGAGCGCCGGCGCTGGCTCAGCGAAGAGCGGTTCCTGCACGCGCTGAACTACTGCATGCTGCTGCCCGGCCCGGAGGCGCAGCAACTCGCCATCTACATCGGCTGGCTCCTTCACCGCACGCTGGGCGGCATCGTCGCCGGCGCCTTCTTCGTCATCCCGTCGATCTTCGTCCTCCTGGCGCTGTCCTACGTCTACGCCGCGTACGGCGAGCTCGCGGCGGTGGCGGGCGTGTTGGCCGGCTTCAAGCCGGTGGTGGTGGCGATCGTCGTCGACGCGGTGCTGAAGATCGGCGGCCGGGCGCTCAGACGCCGTGTCCACTACGCGATCGCGGCGGCGGCGTTCCTCGCCATCTACGTGCTGCACCTGCCCTTTCCGCTGATCGTGCTGCTGGCCGCTGGCGTCGGCCTGGTGGGGGCGCGGCGCTGGCCGGACGCCTTCGCGGCCGCCCCGGTCGGCGCCGCGGCGGCCGCGAGCGCGCGGGCGGCGCCGTCGTGCGACGTCGATGCGGCGAGCGCGCCGCACACCCGTCCGTCCTCCGCCCGCTTCGCCCGCGTCCTCGCCATCGGCGTGGCGTTGTGGCTGTTGCCCTTCCTCGCCCTCATCGCGACCCGGGGCTGGACGAGCGTGCACGCGCACGAGTACCGCTTCTTCACCCTGGCGGCGTTCGTCACCTTCGGCGGCGCCTACTCGGTGCTGGCGTACGTGACCCAGGTCGCCACGACGTCGTTCGGCTGGCTGACGCACGCCCAGGCGGTGGACGGCCTGGCGCTCGCCGAGACGACGCCCGGGCCGCTCATCATGGTCCTGCAGTTCGTCGGCTTCATGGCCGGCTGGAACAATCCGCAGGGCATGACGCCGCTGGCCAGCGCGGTGACCGGCGCCTTGCTCACCACCTACGCGACCTTCCTGCCGTGCTTCCTCTTCATCTTCCTCGGGGCGCCGTACGTCGAGGTGATCCGCGGCGACCGGCGTCTCACCGCCGCGCTGTCGGGGGTGACGGCGGCGGTGGTCGGCGTGGTGCTCAACCTGGCGTTGGTCTTCGGTGCCGCGGTCGTCTGGCCGCACGGCCCGCTCGGCGGCACCGAGTGGCCGGCGGTGCTCCTGGGCGCCGTCGCCTTCGCGCTGCTCCACCGCTACCGCGTCGACGTGCTCTGGATCGTCCTCGGCGGTGGCCTGGTGGGCCTGGCGCTGCATCTCCGGGGCGCCGTCTGAGACCCGCGCGCACCCGCCGCCCGCCTGCCGGTCCGATTGGGCCGAGGCTCGGCGGCGGCGAGCGAATTCATGCATGATCCGGGCTAAGGTGGCCCTCGGTCGCGTACCGGGCGGCCAGGTTGGAAGGAGACAGGATGAGCGTAGCGGTTCCCTTGGAGAAGTTGCGCGGCGTGCTCGCCGAGCGCGGTGGCGGCGCCTATCTGCTGACCGTGGGTGATGATGCGTCCCCGCATGCGGTGCACGTCCAGGTCGCCTGGGATGGCGACGCCCTCGTGACCGAGGTCGGACGTCGCAGTGCCGCCAATGCGGCCGCCCGGCCGTCGGTGTCGCTGCTGTTTCCGCTCCGTTCGGCCGACGACTACAGCGTGATCGTCGACGGCACCGCGGCCGCCGCCGCGGGCGGCGGCGAGCGCCGATTGCGCGTCGCTCCGCTGCGCGCCGTGTTGCACCGCCCGGCCGCCGCGCCGGATCCAGGTGCGTCCTGCGGCGCCGACTGCGTGCCGCTGCTGTCGCCGGCGCCGAAGTCGGATCGCTGAGCGGCGCCGCGCCTCAGCGGCTCATGAGCTGGTAGGGGCCGCCGCGCTCGATGGCGCGCTGGTATGCCGGACGCGCCTGCATGCGCTCGCGATAGGCGACCGCGCCGGGGTAGGGCGCGAGACGCGCGCCGGCCGCCTCGAGCACGAACAGGAGCTGGATGTCGGCGCCGGTCAGATCGTCGCCGACGAAGAAGCGGCGTCCCTCCAGCCCGCGCTCGATGTAGCCGAGGTGGTTGGCGATCTCGCTGTCGATGCGCGGCCGCAGCAGGTCGCCGGCGTCGCCGAGGAAGCCGATCATCAGCGCCATCAGCAGCGGGAACATCGCCGATCCCTCGGCGTAGTGCATCCACTCGACGTACCGCCAGTGGTCGTCGCTGCCGGCGGCCGGCTTGAAGCGGCCACCGCCGTAGGTGTCGATGAGGTACTCGACGATGGCGCCCGACTCGGCGATGGTCCGGCCGCCGTCGGTGATGGCCGGCGACTTGCCCAGGGGATGCACCGCCTTGAGCTCCGGCGGCGCCAGGGGAATCCCCTCCATGCGCTGGTACTTCACGATCTCGTAGGGCGTTCCGAGCTCCTCGAGCAGCCAGAGGATGCGCTGTGAGCGCGAGTTGTTGAGATGATGGACGGTCAGCATGTCGCCCTCCGGCGCGGCATCGGAGCAGCCGGCGGTCGAAACGGCAAGCGCGCCACGCGATCGCCGTGTCGCGAGCGGCAAGCGGAGGGGACGCGCTCGCGCCCCTGCGGCGGGGTGGCCGCAGGGGCGCGAGATGCCGACTCAGGGCGAGCGTTATCGCTTGGCCTTGAACTGCGCCGCCGTGTTCTTCTTCTCGTCGGCACCGGTGAAGACACTCTCGAGGCAGAGCGCCGCGCCGGCCTTCTTGAGCTGCACGGTGACAGGATAGGCGAGGGGCAGCGTCGGGTCGGGCAAGGCTGATCCCTTGCCCTTGGCGAGGGCTTTCGACTTGCCGGCCGAGCCGCCTTTGAGCAAGGCCAACGACAGCCCGTCCGGGCTGCTGCCCTTGAACTTGTAGCCCTTGGTGCCGACCGCGCTCCAACTCGGGCCGGGTGGAATCGCCGCGTCGGCGATCAGCGCGTGGGCGGTGCCGGCGTAGATGCACAGCGCGTAGCCAGAGCCGCTGATCGGGTCAGCGAGATCGAGGGGATCGAGCGCCGCGCCCTTGGCCCACTTCCACAACAGCTTGTCCTTGCCGTCGTCGCTGGCGTTCTTCATGAGTACCAGCGACGTCCCGGGTGTCAGGCAGCCACTGGCGGGCGCATCGTCGTTGACGCAGCCGCCCACCGGGTCGCAGGAGTCGGCGGTGCAGCCGTTGCCATCGTCGCAATCCAGAGGATCGGTGCCGACGCAGGCGCCGGTCTGGCAGGCGTCGGCCTGGGTGCAGGTGTTGCCGTCATCGCAGCCGGTGCCGTCGGGCTGCTTCGCATCAATGGGGCAAGAGGGGGCCGATCCCGTGCATGACTCGGCGACGTCGCAGTCGCTGGCGGCGGCGCGACAAGGGGTACCGATGGAGGCGAAGGCATCCGCCGGGCAGTCGTCGGTCACACCGTCGCACGACTCGGCGACATCGCAGTCGCCTGCAGAGGCGCGGCACTCCGCGGTGCTCTTGAGATCGGCAGGACAGGCCGGGCTGCTGCCGTCGCAGGCGTCGGCGAGGTCGCAGACGCCGGCGACCACCCGGCAGGGCGTGCCGGCGACCAGCACATCGTCGGCCGGACAGAGCGGGCTGGCGCCGTCGCAGAGCTCCTCGGCATCGCACAGATCGGCCGCGGCGCGGCAGGAGATGCCGCTGCCGACCAACTGATCGGCAGGGCAGGTGGGAGTCGTGCCGTCGCACAACTCGGCGATGTCGCACGCGCCCGCCGCGGCGCGGCAGGTGGCGCCACCATTGCCGGCCGGGTGAACGCAGGTGCCGGCGCCGTCGCAAACATCGGCGGTGCAGGGTTCGCCGTCGGCCCCACACGCGCTTCCGGCCGTTTCGTACTGGCAGGTGGCCGAGCAGCAGTCGCCGTCGGCAACGTTTCCGTCATCGCACTGCTCGCCGAAATCGAGAATGCCGTCGCCGCACGGACTGGAGAAGTTGTCGACCAAGAGGCCCGAATCGACAATCGCATCGTTGATGTCGGTGACGCCCACGGAGATGGTGTATGTGCCAGCCGAGGGGATGACGTAGGCAAAGGTGTGAAAGCCCGTCTCCTCGTTGAACGGCGTTGGCGAGATGACGAACGTCGCGTTTGTATCCGCCAATTCGGAGGTGACGCCGGAGATCGAGACGAACGCGAAGTCGTTGTAAGTCGTCGGTGTCGCCTCGTTGGTGAGGAAGTTCCAATCGAAGGAAATCACGGCGCCGGCGCCCGCGGTGAAGGACTGTTTGAGGGCAGCGCCTTCGGTGGCATTGCCGTTGCCGAGTCCGTCGAGGGTGCCAGCGGCCACGCCCATGAATGATTCGAGGGCTGCGTCGGTTGCCGATCCGGTGCCGCTGGTCAGCAGCGCCTGGTAGATGCCCGCGGTGGGCCCGCTGCCGTACGCGCTGGTCACAACGCTGACTGGGCCGATTGAGGCCCACCCCGTGAGAGTGCCCGTTTCGAAGCTCGGGTTGGTCAGCGCGGCATACGCGGGCGCGGTGAAGATGCCCGTCAGTATCGCGCCCATGGCTGCCCATGCGAAGATCTGTCGGGTGTGTCGTGCGGCGCGATGCGCGGCTGGTCCCACGCTACGCGGCGTGGGCGGACGGTGAGACATGCTCCCCCCTTTCAAACTATTGTGGATATCTATGGGATATCGAGAACCAATAAGCGTGGCAGTTGCACACTCTGCTCGCATGAATGCAGGAGCATGATCAATTGGGGAAATCCCTAGACTAGGCGGATGCTCGTGAAGGGCCCCTTCGGCAGGTTGAGCGAGACGCCCGGCTGGAGGGGGGTGATGGGGAGATCCGGGGGCATGGCCGCGGCGGGAAGGCGAGATGACGCGAGGACGGATCGCATTCCGAGACCACCCAGAGCGGCTCCGGGGAGGCGATCTCCAGAAAGAAGAACCCCCACAACTCACTGGAATTGTGGGGGTTCTCGAGAGCGGGCGACCGGGGTCGAACCGGCGACCTTATGCTTGGCAAGGACTGGGGTGCCGGACGTCTCGATGCCGATAAGTTCCTGGTTGTCTGAGGTAATTTCACCATCCAGTCTCGGCCGGTGATTGGCGAAATAGAGCCGACTTTCGGGTCGTTTTCGCCCGATTTTGATGTGGGGGTGCCGGGTCAGCTTTCGCCATCCGGGGCGCGGTCGTGGTCGGCGAGAAACCTTCGAGTGCGCACTGTGACGAGAAAGTCATCGTACGCAAATGGATAGGCGCCGCTCGAAGGCGGCGATGGGTCAATGGCGCTGGCCCGGACCAACACGTAGAGGGCGGGATTCATCCGACGAGGTTCCCACCCGAGCGTACGCGCGAGATCCACGACGACAGCCTGTTCATCGTTCTGCTCCAGCACAAGGTTCGCGATGCGCTTCGCATCGTGCCTTGGATCCCAGTTTCTCAGGTAGGGATCGGTGTCAACGAACAGCAAAGAGGTTGGTCTCAAGGACGCGATGTCCGCGATGAGCGTACCGCCCGCAGCGCGGCGAACGTCGAGCCAGCCGCGGGCTTCGATCTGACCGATCGCTTCTACAAGCTGTTTCTCGGGTAGGGCGAAAAGGGTCTGAACCTGGATGGGGTCGATGGTGTCAAAGCCTTCGACTGCATGTTCTGACTCTCGGTTGAGCCACGAAGCGATCGCGCTGACGGTGGGCGAGAGGCGCAGTGCCGACAGCGGGTCATCCGCGACACGGGA